>JAGOGG010000216.1 GCA_017996795.1 Sediminibacterium sp.
TTTCTTATTCGTTTCAGCATTTCTAATGCTGATTCTGGGCTTAATACCCATAATTACTGATCTAACATTGCCTTTAATTTTAATCTATCTATCTTATAATTGATAATTGGAAACTGGGCCATTGTCTTCCAAACTCGTACTTTATAGTTATTTCCTAAGTCACTCGTTATTTGCTTATTTACTTTACTTTGAATTAATTCATTTATTGCATAGCCTTCAGTAACTACGCTTATGGCCTCGCCTAATACTTTGTGTTTTAAGCCCAATACAACAAAATTGACATGGATTTGCTCTTCTACAAAAATGCTTTCAATGATTTTTTCCAATTGATTGGCATGAACTTTTATACCACCGCTGTTTATAAATCCTTGTGTCCGACCAAGCAACACAAGTTGGCCATTTTTCAACTCTCCCAAATCTTCTGTTTCTATTCTCATACCCAATTGATGAATGGTTATTGCAATTTGTCCTGATTTTTCTATTGAAATATCAACACCAGGCAATAAATCAAACGCTACAGAAACCTTTGCGGCATCTATTTTCTGCAATGCAATATGGCTAGCAGTTTCGGTCATACCATATCCTAAATAACATTGGCAGGTAACTTGTTTTAGCGCAATCAAAAGAGAAGATGGTATCGCTGCTCCACCTATCAATATCTTCTTTATTTTATTCAGTTTTTCTAAACCCTTTTCCTCATTTAAAATTGCAATGAGTTGATAAGGCACAAACGACACAAAAGTGCAATCCTCTTCTAATAATGCTATTGGATTAGCTTGTGGTGGTACTACGTGAATATCCCAATTGTAGATTAAACTTCTAATGAGCATCATCAATCCTCCAGCTTTATTCAAAGGCAAACAACATCCTAGCTTTTCGTTATTTGAAAGAGCTAAATAATTATAAGTATTGTTTGCACTCCAAACCAGTAAATCTCTAGACAATCTTATTTTACCAGGAATTCCTGTACTTCCAGATGTCGTTAATTCAAAATTATTCGAACCAGTATCCCATTTTCTGACAATTGCAACTACCTCCAGCTGCAATGGATTAAGCGCATCATCCTTTGTATTAAGCCATTCTTCTTTTGTTTTTTGAATAGCTTCGATTTTAATATTCATTTGGCTTACAACAAGGTTTGTAATTTTTCTAATAAAACATCAATCTCTGCAGTAGAATTGTATATATGGGTTGATACGCGAATACAATTGATTTGATTTTCGGGCACAGACCTTAGATGGATATTAGCATCTTTACATTCATTCACTATTTTATCGTATTCTTTTCGAACAGGTTTAAAAGCAATAAGTGCAGCCTTTGATTGATCTTCGGTAGGAGTAAGCATTTGCACTCTTTCCTTACCTATGGCAAGCAAACCTTCTTGCAAATAATTCCCCAAAAATCGAATGCGTTTTTCTATTTTTTCTTTCCCTATTTTTTCTTGAAAATCAATGGCCTCAGCAATACCAAAATAGAGCGCTGCATTTTGGGTTCCATAATGGTACCTATGGGCATCATCTACCAACCCCTCAAAAAAGGGAGGATTTTGAATTAAATCCCAATTTTTACTCGAATATCCACCTACAAATTTGGCATCAACTTCCTTCATTTTCTCTTTATTTACATATACAAAGGCAGTTCCTTTGGGGCCTAGCATCCATTTATGACAGCACGAAGCATAAGCATCACACCCCATATCTTTTAAATCTAGATTAAGCATACCTGGCCCATGCGCACCGTCTATAAACGAAAATATATTTTTTTGTTTGGCCAATTCACAAATTGCTTTTACTGGCAACACTTGCCCAATGGTACAAGGAATATGTGGTACAGCAATCACTTTTGTTTTAGAAGTAATTGCTTTTTTTATGTTCCCCAATGTCTCTTCGGCCGTTGGAGCTAAATCTACAACAACAAGCTTAAATTTATCAATAATTGAACGAAACAACCAGGGCAAACCATTACCAACATGTTCGTGTGAAGTAACTATTACTTCATCGCCTTTTTTAAGATGAAGGCCCCAACAAACAATATTTATACCTTCGGTTACATTATGAGTTAAAGCAATTTCACCTTTTTCTACTCCAACAAAACGGGCCAATCCCTCTAATGCATCAGTTTTACCACCTCCATAATGCATTGTAACATTGGTTTTATCAATTTCTTTTTTTACTCTTTCAATTACTGGATAAGGAGATGGCCCCATTGTCCCATTGTTTAAATAGATAATATTTTTATCTAATGGAAATTGATTGCGCAACAGCGTCCAATAGTTCAAATCATCTGATTTAGGCATACGGGGCGCGGCATCCATGTTAGTTGGCAATGCAGATGCGAGAGCAACAAGGCCACCCAATTTTATAAATTCTCTTCGATTTGTTTTATTGTTTGTCATAATATTTGCCCTTTCTATCTGAATTAAAATACCAGCAATTTACCATTTCCGTTTGTAACGTATTAGTAAACCTATAAAAGCTTTCATAATTTTATTCAATAATGGTTAAATTTGCCCTTCTTTCAAAAAAAAGCAATATGAAGAATATATTTTTAGGATTTCTAGCATTAATGTTATTTGCTACTTTACAAGTAAAAGCTCAAAAAGCCGACCCCGTTGTATTTACTGTTGCTAATGATACTATATACGGTTCAGAATTTGAACGTGTATTTAGTAAAAACAGTAAACCTGGCAAAATTAAACCTACCAATGAAGAGTTAGAAGAATACCTTCAATTGTACATTAAGTTTAAACTAAAAGTAAAAGAAGCTTATGCTTTGCAAATGGACACCAACAGCAATTTTAAAACTGAATTGGCAGGTTACCGCAAGCAATTGGCCCAACCCTACTTAACCGATAAAGAAGTAACGGACCAGTTGATCAATGAAGCTTATGAGCGCATGAAAACTGAGGTTAAAGTAAGTCATATTATGGTACGCCTGAGCACAAGTGCATTGGCCAAAGACACTTTAATTGCATACAACAAAATAATGCAGTTTAGAGACAAAATTACCAAAGACAAAATGCCATTCGACACTGCTGCTTTCAATTATAGTGAAGATGAGTCTGCTAAATTTAATTTTGGTGATTTAGGCTATTTCTCCACATTCGCAATGATATATCCATTTGAGAATATGGCATTTACCACTCCCATTGGGCAAGTATCTATGCCATTTAGAACTCAATTTGGTTACCATATAATTATTGTAAAAGACAAACGAGCAGCAAGGGGCGATGTAAAGGCAGCCCATTTAATGATTCGATTTAACAATGAATCTGAAGTTGAAAGCGCAAAGAAAAAAGTAGACGCCATTTACGAAAAAATTAAAGGTGGTGAAGATTTTAACACTATGGTTCAGCAGTTTTCTGAAGATTTTGGCACTCGTTCTAGAAATGGTGAATTGAATTGGATTAACAGCACAAGTGGAAATGTTCCTGCCATTTTTAGAGAAACTGCTTTTTCATTGAATAAAATAGGTGACTATTCAGCCCCAGTAAAAAGTGACTTCGGCTGGCACATCATAAAATTACTTGAGAAAAAACCTTTGGTTCCATTTGATGAGTTAA
>JAGOGG010000217.1 GCA_017996795.1 Sediminibacterium sp.
CAGTGCTGTTAGTACCAAATACATCATGTTGATCATCTTCTGCCTTACGCTTACTTTACCTCCAGCCATCTCTTTTTAACTATTATTATGAAAAGTTTTTTTTAAATTAATTACCACGAACGTTCATTGCAGCTAACATGTTGCCATATACGCTGTTTAATGAAGATAAATTTTTGTTCAATTTATCCATTTCGCCTCTGAAGTGTTCTGCATTTGTATTTGTATCATTTAAAGTACTTACTACTTTAGACAATCCACCTACAAACTCATTAATACCTTTTAAGTGGTTATTAGATTCAGAAATCTCTAATTCATAAATTGAGTTTAATGAAGCTAAGTTTTTAGTCATTTTTTCAATTTGAGCACCATATTCGCGTGATCCTTCTGAAGCATTTACTAAGCTATCCATAGCACTTACTGCTTTAGTATAAGAAGTGTTGATTCCAGTTAAAGAATCAGCAGCTTGTTGTACATTTTTGGTGTATGTATCTGTAGCTACTGCAGCAGTTGAAAGATCTTTTAAGTTGCTTACGTTTTCGCTTAAAGTGCGCATTCCGTTACCTAAGCTGTTAATCAAATCTGGACCAATTTTAGCTTCTTCCATCATTTTATCCAATTGTTGGGTGATGCTACCTTTGTTACCAGCAGATTTCTTTTCTTTAGGCTCTAAACCTGCTAATTCTGGGTAAACCAATGTCCAATCTGGTTCTTGATGAGGTGGTTCAAATGCAGAAATAAAGAAAATGGCTGCCTCGGTTAATAAACCTACCATCAACATCGCGTCAGCTCCAGGCCAGTGAAGAATCTTAAATAAAGCTCCTACAATAACTACTGCTGCTCCAATTCCATAAGCTTTTGCCATAAAAGACTTAAAGCCTTTGCTTTCTAAAAAACTGTTTTTCATTTGATTAAAATTTTAAGTTTAGTATTTGTTTAGTTTGTTTGTGTGTGTTTCTTCTTTGTTATTTCTTATCCCTGTTAGAACGTCCAACATAGCTTTGAACCAATCTAAATCCAGTATAAGAATTTGCACTATCTTGATATTCGTAAGTACGAGTACCGTTTTGAATATAATGTGCAATATCTTTCCAAGATCCGCCTCTAATTACTTTACGCTTTAAAGTTTCATTGTCTTCATCCTTTGCGTCGTATTGGTAATCTGAGTTTAAATCATGTGAAAATAAATGTCCAGATTCTGCATATGCGGTTACTGTCCACTCAGCCACATTTCCACTCATATCATATAATCCAAAATCATTAGGGAAATAAGATGACACACGAATAGGGTATACACCACCATCTGCACCATAATCGCCTCTTCCTGGTTTAAAGTTAGCCAATGAACAACCTTTTGCATTTCTTACGTAAGGTCCGCCCCAAGGATACATTGTTTGATCTCTTCCACCACGAGCAGCATATTCCCACTCATATTCTGTTGGTAAACGGAAAGAAGTTACTCCATTTTCTTCATTTTCAGCATAGTATGAATTTAAATGGAATGTTCTCCAATGTGCAAATGCACGCGCTTGCTTCCAATTTACTCCAACTACAGGATAATCATCATATTTTGGATGCCAATAGTACATAGTAGAAATAGGCTCATTATATGCATATGTGAAATCACGCATGAATACCAAAGTATCAGGATAAATTTCTACAACCTCTTCTTTCTTAAAGTCTGCACGGTTACGCTTGTAGGCATCTTGTTTGTGTAACAAGGCTGCTTCACGCAAATTAACATAATCGTATCTGTATTTAAGCTTACGAACATCAATTTGCTTAGCGCGATAATAAACTTCATTACCTTGGTAGTACATGTCGTTTATTTCACCGTTTTTCAAATCTTCTGCCTCAATTCTAACTTTATAGTTAATGGCATGCTCTCCAGTTTCCTCTTCGGTAATTGGATCTATAATTGGAATTTGAAACTTCTCACCCATCCTATCACGGAAAATTGAATCCGTCACTTCATTTACAAACTGACGATACTCATTGTTGGTAATTTCGGTTTCATCCATATAGAACGCAACAACCGTGATTTGCTTGTTTGGCGCAATCATTGCATTGGGAATGTCTTGTTCATTCGAACCCACGTGAATGGTACCCGAAGGGATGTAAACAGTTCCATAAGGCTGTGGGTGAAACCAAGCACTCCTACCGCCAACACCTGTTAATTCCCCTCTGTCGCTGCTTAACCCGCATCCAGTAAGGATGCTGGCCAAACTAAAGAAGAAAATCCATTTAAATTGCTTCATCGTTATGTTAAATATTAATGACTGTAATGTGGCAAAATTATTATTTCTGCTCAATATTACAAGTTTATGTGAAATTATTTTGTTAAGAAAACGTAAAGGACTGAATATTATTACATGAATCTTGGAGTATATCTTGATCTTAATACCGGAACCTTTTTAGGTATTGACACGCCAAAGCAAAAGCGTACCATTATTTCATGTGAGCCAGAACTGTATGAAAGAATACGTGAAGTTGTTAAATCATAGCTATAACCAACATTTAATCCCATTGGGAATTGGTATCCCACCAAAACCACAGCAGCATCCATTGGGCGCCAAGTTAATCCACCTCTCATATTTTCGTTCCATACCAAAAAGCAATTTAAATCTGTTTGAATTTTAGCTGGATCTTTCTTAACCAAAATATTGGGTTGCAATTTCATGGTAGCATTTAATTGGTATTCTCCACCCAAAACTAAATACATGTGAACATCAGATTGAATTTCTGTGGTATTACCATCCCATTCATACTTAATCACATTTTTGTTTAAATGAGTTGCAGAGAAACCAGTATAAAAATTATCTATCAAACCCAATAAATTATCTTTAGAATAATACAAGCCAAAATCTAAATCTGTTGCAGTTCCTGAAACTTTTGAAGTTGGGATATTTGGATCACCTGGCTCTAATGGTGATAATTTACCTCCATCCAAATTTCTCTGCATATAACCTACTCCAACTCCAGCAGCCAATGTTCCATTATCTCCCATTGGATGTCTATATGCAAGCGTTAATCTAGGCATTACCATTGTTTCAAACCCTTGCGCATCACTTGCAATAGTTCCACCTATTCCAAATCTTTTACCTAAACTGGCATTTAATGAACCTACCATGTTCACAGGAGCATCTCCTCTTGCAATGGTTTTATTCCCAACTGTAGATGTACCACCACCAAAACCAGACCACTGATTTCTGTATAATAACGTTGCACAAATTTTTCCGTCGGTAGCTCCAGCAAAACCTGCATTATAATTCAATTTATTGTACATAAACTGACTATAGTGTGGATCTTGTTGCGCAGCAACATCTGCCGCAAAACCCAACATAGCTGCACCTAAAATAACTCGTGTAAAGATTGACCTCATTCGCTTAAATTTATAATAATACCATACAAACGTATTTACGAATATATAAATTATTCTAAAAAAAAGGAAGAATGTTGAAAATTAAGAGAATTTTTCGTGTTAGTACACTTGATTAGACAGCCTTGTTATGGGCTTCTATATGCTTGTCTACAGCCGTTATCATAGACGGAGTTTGTGGAG
>JAGOGG010000218.1 GCA_017996795.1 Sediminibacterium sp.
ATTCAATAGCAATGTCTTTAAAGTTTGTTGCCTGTATTTGGTTTTCTGTAAAGCTCGGTGAAACAAATGCTACCCTTGTTTGACTCCAGTCTACATCTTCTCTTTTAAGATTGCGTTTTAAACTTTCATTATACTCCACAATGAAATCTGCTTTATTTTCAAGCATTAGGCTTAGGTAAGTAAAGCCCTGGTCAACTACGCTGATATTTTTATCTCTCTTGTATTCGATAATGATAAAGGCACAAGCCTGTGCATCATAAGCCAACGTATCTATACGCTTGTTTTTAATGGTAAACTCACTTTTAACCAACTCTAAACCCATAATGGAATACAAGTTTGCCTCAAAGACTTTTTGAATATCCTTTTCCAGTTTGAAGGGCTTTTCTTTTACCTCTTTTAGTTTCCCAGTTTGGTTTATGTATAGTGCCATATCTTATTGAAATTATCTTCTATTAATTACCATCCTTTACTTAAATATTTACGCTTCTCATAATTATCCAACACAACCGAACAATCTTCCCAGTTTATTGGCTTTACATTATCTTGATTCTGGTATTTATTATAGAATGGATGTACATCGTTTTCGGAAAAATCAGTTATGTGCTTTTCAGCTTCTTCAATCTTGTTTAAAGCAACTTCTACCCAAACATCTTCTAATGTATCCGGTATTTGACCAAATAGATCCTGAATATTTTTTAGCCTGTTGGCAAGCAATGAATGAACTCTGTCTTCTACAGAATCTTTGTATCTCATGTTATAAATAAACACCTCTTCTCTCTCTTGACCAATCCTTTGAATACGACCTTTACGTTGTTCCAAACGTGTAGGATTCCACGGTAAATCGAGATTAATTAGTGTGCCTAATGCCTGAAGATTTAATCCTTCGCTTGCTGCATCTGTACCAAAGAGCAGTTTTAATTGTTTGTTGCGAACCATCTTTTTTATATCCTCTTTTGATTTACGATGATAAATACCATTCTCGTAAATACCAGATTTATCACTACCTGCATAGAGGCCAAATGAGATGTTTGGAAAATCGCTTGCAAAGCGATCACATACCCATTTAATTGTATCAAAGTATTGGGAAAAAATAATACACCCTCTGTTCATCCAGGGTTCAACAATATAATTTTCAGTAAGTATTTTTTTTAATAAATCATACTTAGGGTCTTTGTCTTGATGTACTTCTAAAATCTTTACAAATCGTTCAAGCAAATCAACTTCTTCCTTTGTTAGATTTTTAAAAGGAGAATCCTGACTCTTGTTATTTTCATCAGATTCATCTCCGTAATCATCTTCATCATCTTCGCTATCATTTACCCAATTATTAAGCATACCAAAACCAGTAGAAAGACCTGCATACATAGAACTGCATACCCTCCTCAATAGCATTGTTTTAATAAAACCGCTGCTTTTAACTCGCTGGCTTAACAAAAGCGAAAATTGTTCTGCAAAACTATATGCATCAGAAAGGTGTGTTGAAAGTTGTAACCCCTCATTTTCATCTTCACCATATAAAACAACATTTATAGGTTTCAGGTATGGTTGATTGGTATCTGGATTAATGGTTGTTTCTAAAAACTTCCTTTCACGTCTTATAATGTGCCTGATATATGGATTGTAATTTTTAATGAAGTCCTCTGCAAATATTTTACTAACAATTGATTTTTGTTGCGGATTAAGGTTGTAAAACAAACTCCCAGAAATATTAAATTTAGTGGGAGGTAAGTTTATCAATCTTCTGAAAACCCCAAAGGTGTTAGGTTTTTCTTCCGCAGGTGGAAATGGATTGCGAAGCCAATCCCATTTTTGATTATCTTCTTCTAATTCCTCTCTGCCAGTAATTAAATTTAAACTACGTAACCCTTCCCTTTGCCAACTGCTCAAATCATCGCCCAAGACAAAATCATTCCCTTGTGAAAGAATATATAATAAATCCCAAGCTTCTATTGGATGAATCTGCACTGGTGTTGCCGTTGCCAGCAACATGCTTTTTGTTTTCCTTGCAATCTCAATTAAAAATGCCATCAGGTTATTTGGGTCAGGAGGGTTGCCTTCTCTTCCTCTACCTAAGTTTTTTCTTCTTGCCCTGTGTGCTTCATCTACAATGATGCACTCGTAGTTTTGTTTCAGTAATAATTCACTGATTTTGCTTCTTGACCTAACTATCAAACCTTGTGAGATAATACCAACCCTTCTGGGACATTTGCCCAAAGCATATTCATCTTTTACAGGGTATTCTACTTTGTTTTCATCTATCCAACATTTGCCACTCCATACAGCCGAAGGCATATCCAAAAGGTTGAGCAATTCATCTTGCCATTGCCAAAGAAGTGTTTTAGGTGCAATAATTAAAATTGGTTTATCGCCTTCTAAAGCCATCATCATGGCAGATAGGGCCAACTGAATCGTTTTACCTAAGCCCACCATATCTGCTAAAACGAATCTTGCACCTAAGCCCTTTTTGTGTGCTTTATAGGCTAAGTCAACAAAATATTTTTGATGCTCCCATAAACCAAACTCTTTGCGATACACCGGTGTTTCGATTACTGAAGCTGCCGGATTATCTGCATTACGCCATTCGGTTATTTCATAAATTACTTTACGTTCTGCAATCCGTTTGATGTCTTCAATAATGAACTTGGTCAATGGCCTTGCCATTGGATGCTCCCATAAAGCATTAAATTCTTTTTGTACCCAATCAATTGCTGCATCGTCATCATCCACCCAGGCTATTTCATAATTACCGCCTTTGCCCCAGCCACTATAGGTTTCATTCATGCTACCCATGAAAGCTACCTTACTACCATCATTTTTTGTAATAACACCTGCTTTACCATGAATCAAACCAAAGACATCATTGGGTAATACACGAACTTCCATTTTATCAGTAACCAAGTATTGATAAAGCCTGATTAATCGTTCTGGAATTTTGGCTAATTCTTCTTCCGGCTTACCATCACACCATTCCAACTTCATCGCCTGTGGTTGGTCTTTAATAAATTTTACATCATCAATTTGTAATTGAGAATTGCAAATGATGCGGACTTTCCCCTGCATTTTATCAATATATTCTCCGGCAATTTCAATGATGGAACTACTAAAATAACCTGCTATGCGGTCGTAATTAACCGCATTTTCAAGGGAGTTTTTAAAAAATGTCTCGCCAAGATTATTTGTTCGTGATGAAAATCTGTTTATCATATTTTATACGCCATCATTACTGATTAATTCAACCAAATACTTAGCATAAGTAGATGGGCTTTCCCAATGTTGCATGTGATCTATATGCTCTGTTGTGCTGAAATATTTTAAGAGTTCAATAATGGTTTGGCGTTTGTTCCAATAATCTTCTACTTCATTTTTAAGCCATGCTCTACCAGCTTGGCCATTTTGTTCTTTTTCACTTTGTGAAATGGACATTAACACCTGGCGTAATAAAGTGTTACCAAAAGCATCTGCATTACCTAAGCCTCTGTTACCAAATTCTGATGGGGTTTTAAAACGAACCTGATTGGCCTTTGTACTGAATAGGATTTCTTTGAACTCTTTTACAC
>JAGOGG010000038.1 GCA_017996795.1 Sediminibacterium sp.
AGAATCGAGCATGACAATGCGAGAAGTGAGGGAACCGTGAAAACGGGGGGGCAGCACCGGCAGGCATGAGTACACCATGAAGGATCATCTGGGCAACACCAGACTTGTATATAGTGATACTAATAATGATGGTATCATCACTGTCAATACTGAGATACTTCAGGAGTCACATTATTATCCTTTTGGCTTAGAGTTTCAGGGTCACTACATCCAGCAGTCAGGATACGACTATCGGTACAAATATAACGATATAGAGAGGCTCAAGGATCTGGATATAGGTATCGATATGGCCTATTACAGAGGTATGGATCCTACTACGGGAAGATGGATGCAGGTGGATCCGAAGGCGGAGTATTTGAATGGTTTGTCACCGTACTGTGCGATGAACAACAATCCTATAACATTCTATGACCCTAATGGTGATCTTGCTCCATTAGTTTGGGCAGGGATTGCAGTAGCCGGAGGAGCTTTGAATGTTTGGAATAACTGGGATCATATCCAGAATGGCGGAGGATGGAGTGCTGGCTTGAAAGCGTTTGGGGTAGGAGCTGCAGCTGCAGTTGTGGGTACATTAGCTGCTCCAACAGCAGCAGTAGGTGGTACATTGGCCGCAACAGTAAGCTCTTATGCAGTAGCTGGCACTGTTGCAGGTAGTGTTGGAGGTGCAATACAAGGATTTGGAAACTCTGTATTTTTTAGCGATGGCAATATTGGAGATCATCTTGCGGCTGGTGTCAAAAATGGCATTATAGGTGGTATTAGTGGTGCAGCATTTGGGGCCGCGTTTGGCGCAGGAGCTCATTGGTTTTCTAAACTGCCTAAAGCCATTCCAGATACAAAACTACCTTCTACAACAACGGGCAACGGGATTAATACCATTGATGAATACAGCATACATAGCAAGGGTGGTCATCATGGTGATTTATCTGGAGTATTATTAGACGAATATGTTGTAACTGCAACAAAACCCGGAACTTTTAGTATTTCAAATTGGTTTGGATATCCTAAAGGTCTTCTTATACCAAAAGGTCCATTTAGGTTAATAGAAGGATTGGAATATAAAAAAGCATTAGAATTAAAGGAGATTGCTAATAAGGCTTATAGAAAACAATATAATATTGGTTCAGAATTTGAGGTGCACGAAATTCATCCGGTAAAATTCGGGGGCTCTCCTACTGATCCATTAAATAAAACTGTTTTACATAAAGATTTTCACAGAGGTACTGTGACACCATGGTGGAATAGATTAAAAGGTCAAATTAAAAAATTATGAAGTATTCAAAAGAGAAATTAAAAGATATTTTAGGAAAGTTAAATTTTGAATTACCTGAAAATTATTTAAATTACATTATTTCAAATGATGGAGTAGCTGAAAACCACTTAAATTATATTGATTTATGGCCTTTAGATAAGTTGTTTCAATACAATGAAGAATGTGAATCATTTATTTATTTACCGGGTTATGTTATAATTGGAACCAATGGATGTGGAACTGCACTCGCAATTAAAATTAATACTGGAGAAATATTTGCTACTGAAATGATCGGAATGGATGAAAATGATGTTATAAAAGTAGCAAATAATTTCACTGATTATTTGCAATATTTTAAAACAAAAAACTTAGATTACATTTAAATGCTTTTACTTATTCCAAATGGTAGTATGAAGTAACCAGACCATTATGTAGAAATTTGTAACTTCTAATGTAGCTAATTTTAAAATGAGAAGTGCTAATCCTGAATTATATAAAGGTATGGAGATTCATGAGATTCACCCAGTAAAATTTGGTGGAAGTCCTACAGATATATCAAATAAAATGGTTTTAACAAAAGGTTTTCATCGAGGAACTGTATCTCCTTGGTGGAAGAAGTTGCAAAATATAATAGAAAAAATATGAAAATGCACGATTTTGAATTACCTAACGATTACTTAAACTTTATAAAAAGTTGTCAAGAGTTTGATTTTTATCTTGATTCTGGAGCATGTTTATATTTATATAAACTTAATGAATTGGAATTTGAAAATTCTGAAACAATTGTTCCTTTAAGAAATTTCTTTGCAATTGGGAATAACGGCGGAGACGTGGGATTATTTTATTCTAAAAAAGATAAAAAACTTTATTCAATTCCTTACACCGGAATGGAAGATGGTGATGAAGTCTTTTTAGCTGATAATTTTATTAGTTTTTTTGAAAAATTTAATAAAAATGAATTGAAAATTTATTAACTAAAAAGTAGGAAACTAATATTACTCCGAGTGTTGCCATGGCTGCACCATGAATCAGAGATAGAATGACTGACATCCACCAAAGCCACACAACAGAAAGCAATAAAGTTGTGTGGCTTTTTTCTACCTGGCTTTGTGATAAGGAAATAAATAACCTTATATTTGTGGGGTCGCCAAAAGTGGTGATGCTGGTCGAGATGGTTCCAAATTTAATGCCTGTAAAAGCAGCTGGAAGCTCTATTAGTAAATCATTAGCTATTGTTGCAGGGAAAGTTGCCGCTAAGCGGAGTTATGTTAAGGATTTTGCAACAGGGAAAACGAAAAATTTTAGTGCATTTTTTAAATCAGAAAGGGAAGCAAGAAATTTAGCAAGAACTAAACTTGGAAAAAATGCAATTGAGATTGAGCCAAATAAATGGAGAAGTGTTGATGGTAAATGGCAATACCGAGCAAAACCTGGTGATTTTTATAACAAGCACATTCATCTGGAAGAAATAAATATTAATACAGGGGAGGTAATACAAAATTTTCATTTAAGATGGCGATGAAGCAATTAAATATCAATACAGCAATAGAGTTAAAAAATTTTAACGAGCAATTACAAATAAAACTTCGCATTAATCAAGTGATTGGAATTAAACTATGCATGGCTCTTCAATTATTGAAAGAGAATCTTGTTAAGGTCATAGACATACGCTTTGAAAATTTTTCAATCGTTTTGAAAATAAGTGGAGATAATTATTCGTATTCTGAATCAATGAATAAGAATGTTTTTAAAGGGCTAATTTCAATCCACAATCTTGAATATATTTTACAATATATTCTGAAGTTTTATAGAGATGATATAGCTGAAGTTGAGCACATAGATATTGATTTTTTAAGTAGTAATGGGAAAGAGTATACTTGGACAATATTTTGTAACGAATATATTGAATATACTGAAGAAGAAATAAGAAGAATGTTGGGATAGCCTCCATGGTGGTAACCAAACCTTCCTTAAAGACTTAAGCTAACCTGAGATCTGAGTTATGCTATGGCTGTGCCAGGAATATGAGCCAGAATAAATGACCCGTTCGTTTCAGTCTGTAACTGCGATGCAATACATTCAGAATTTGTAATTCGTTATTTAGAAAAGCCACACAACAGAAAGTAAAAAAGTTGTGTGGCATTTTTTATATCTGTCTATGTGATAACAGGGTAGCCAGTATTACCGATGCAGCTCCTGCAGCAACCGCACAGCTTGGGTTTAAACCGGTCACAGGAGCATCATATAGTTATGATGCCAATGGCAATATCACCGCTGATCCATACAAAGGTATCACCAGCATCCTGTACAACCATTTTGACAAACCGACGCGTATCAACAAATCCAATGGCTGGTATATCACCTTTACCTATGATGGCTCAGGAGGTATGGTCACTAAGTCTATTTTCAATAATAGTAACGTACTCCAAGAAAAACGTGACTATATCGGGAACTTTGAGTACGTAGGTGGTGTTTTAGAGTCTATCATGCACAGTGAAGGGCGGTACAGAAGTGCTACTGCCAGGCATGAGTACACCATGAAGGATCATCTGGGCAACACCAGACTTGTATACAGTGATACTAATAATGATGGTATCATCACGGTCAATACTGAAATCCTGCAAGAGACGCATTACTATCCATTTGGTCTGGAGTTCCAGGGACACTACATCCAGCAGAGTGGCTTTGACTATCGATACAAATACAACGATATCGAACGTCTCAAGGATCTGGATGTAGGGATTGATATGGCCTACTATAGAGGTCTTGATCCAACAACAGGTAGATGGATGCAGGTGGACCCTAAGGCGGAGCACGATATTAGTACAAGTCCATATGTAGCTCATTACAATAGCCCAGTCAATTTTACTGATCCATTGGGAGATTGTCCGATTTGTCCGATTGGAGAGGCAGTTGTTAATTTAATAGCATCAGGAATCTTATTGCCTGAAGTGACAATAACTGCTACGGCAGTTGTATCTGCAACTGCAGTTTCAAAAGCTGCTATTACAGCATCAGCGATCGTGGCTACCCTTCCCACTGTGCAACCAGAATATGTCTGGCCGTTGTATGATAAATTTATAGAGGCTGGGTATACTACCGCTCCATATGAGCGGTATACGTTTTTTGAATCTGAGCCGGGCAACAGTGGTAGAACATTACATGTTGAGTACACCCTTCGAAGCGATGGTCAAGGAGGAATATATATAAAAAACACTTTTTATCGTTGGTATGATTCATTTGAGCTACTTGAGAAGTTAGGAGGCCCCACTGGTGTGGTCGAGATGGTTCCAAATTTAATGCCTGTAAAAGCAGCTGGAAGCACTATTAGTAAATCATTGACTATTGTTGCAGGGAAAGTTGCCGCTAAGACGAGTACGAAGATGATTAGCCAGTTTTCATCAAGTACCATTGATGATGCGGTGGCTTATGCAATGAAAAATAAAGTCACTCACGTCTTTGGAAAAGCAGCACACAATCTTGACCCTTTGGTAGCAAAACTTGGCGGGCAGGAAAATACTTTTAGGGCGGTTTTAAATGCAGCAAATGGAAAACTTCCATCTAGTGGAGTGTTTAACAATATTCCTGTAAATGTTGGTGGATATAATGTTATGATTAGGGGAAGTGTGGTTAATGGTGTTCCGAAAATTGGTACAATGTTCATTCCTTAAAATAGTAGAATTATGAATTGGAAAGAACATTTATCTGAAAGTGAGCAAAAGAAGGATTGGAAATCCGCTATTGCTTTAATGCAGGAAACTATCAATCAAAATAGCAATAGCATAGATGCGTATGTAAGTATGAATTACTTACTTATGAATTTATTAGTTGAAGAACAATACGACCCAAACGATCACGATTATTACGCAGGATTATTAAAAAAATATTTTACTGAGTCATATGCTAAGTTTTCTGACAATCCAGAATATCTTTTTTATATCGGTCAAATAGCCTGTATATCTGAATGGTATTTTGATATTGAAATAGAAGAAGCTCAAAGTATGATGAAAAGAGCATCAGAGCTTAAACCCGATAATATGCTTTACAAATGGGCTCATTATAGTGATTTAGATATGCGTGAAGCAAGCAATAAAGAAAAGATGATTTTATATGCTAAGGAAGCTCTGTCAGAACCAAAAGTTAAAGAAGAATTGAAATCTAAGGGAGCATTAGGAAATTACCTTTTGAGTTCATTAGAGTATTGGGATAAGGAAGAAGTTAAGACCTAACAGCAAAGCCCCTCACGGGGCTTTGTTATTTTACATCAGAAAGCACACCACTAAGAGCATCTTTTAATTTTTTCTTACCAGCAAAGGCATCTACAATAGAAAACACGGTTTTCTTTTCTTCATCGCTAAGGGCTTCAATGGCTTTTACTTTTTCCATTAGTGAGCCATCATAAGAATTTACATCTGCAATAGCATCTTCAGTAGCAAAGAAATCAGAAAGCGAAATGCCAAGAGCTTTGGCGATTTTTTCCAAAGTGCTTAAAGAAGGTTCTGTTTTGCCATTTTCAATACGGCTGTACATAGCAGCACCCATATCAACGGCAGAGATAACCTCTTTGGCTGTCAAGCCTTTGGCTTCTCTTATTTGCTTTAATCTTTTAGCTATATCCATACTGAAATAATGATTATTTGAGCAACAAAGTTACAAAATAGTGCTTATCTAATCAATAAAATGATTTATTGATTAAAATATAATTGCCTATTTAGTCAATTATGTATAACTTTGCGGAGTTGATTAAGTAGTCAAAAAATAATTTTAGCGTATGGACATATCAGAAATCAAGGCAAAGCTGAACATCTTAACCGTATTGGAGCAGTACGGCAGGAAGCCCGACAAAAACGGAATGATCCGTTGTTTATTCCACGAAGACAAAACGCCCAGTATGAAAGTGCATACCGATACCAATACGGTTTACTGTTTTAGTGGGAACTGTGGTAAAGGTGGTAAGCTGATGGACGGTATAGAAGTCATACAGCAAGTAAACAACCTAACCAAACACGAAGCCTTGAAACAGGCAACAGCATTGGTAAGCAATGGAGCAAGTCTAGTACAAGCAAAACCCATAATCCAAACCGAGAACCTCACAGAAATATTTACCAAACTCAAACAAAGTCTTTACAGCAGTAGCAAAGCAAGAGCTTATGCAGAAAGCAGAAATATTTACAATGCCAAATTAGAAGCAGGATATAACAACGGCACACATTACAGCAAACTCAAAAACTGCATCATCTTTCCATTGAAGGACAAGCAAAACAACATCGTCAGTTTTTATGGTAGAAACATTGAGAGCAAAGGCAAAGACGACCGACATTTTTATACAGCAAACAGAAAAGGACTTTATCCAAACTATCCAAATGCAGAAACAGAAACCTTAATTATTACCGAAAGCATTATTGATAGTGCCACTTTACAACTCTATACAAGCTATACCAGCCTTGCATTGTACGGAACGAATGTACTCAACGAAAACCACCAAGAAGCCATACAGGATTTACCAAAGCTTAAAGAAATTATCTTCTTTTTAAATGGCGATGAAGCAGGGCGAGAATGGACAAAGAAGCACAGCGAAACCATCCATCAACTTTTACCAAACCTAATAATAAGCCAAGTAAATACACCCGATGAAGAAGATATAAACTCACTCATACAAGGACACGAAGCGGAAATTTTAACCCACTTAATAGAAAGCAGAACCAATATTTTTTCTTCACTTGAAACTTCAAGTGAAGAAAAAAGCCAGCCAATCCAAGAAGCTGAAGAACCAATACTACCAACGATTACCACCACAGGAAAGTTAAACACAAGCAATGCCGACTACATCAGTTTTGTATATGAAAACCTATTGTTCAGCATCATTGGTGGCATTGCTTTATATCCATTGGATAAATTAAAAATCACCTTAAAAATCCAAATCGCCAAAAGCCAAAACCCTTTACACAGCATACGCCAGAGCAATTTAGATTTATACAGCGAAGAACAATTACAACGCTTCATTAAAACAGCATCGGAAAAATTAGAAACAGGAAGCAAACAAATCAACTACGCTATTGCAGAACTGATAAGCCTTTTGGAAGATTACAGAAACGCCAAAATAGAAGAACAAAAACCCAAAACAGAAAAGCCAAAAGTATTAACGGAGTTCAGAAAACAGGAACTAATCAAAATCTTACAAAGCAAAAACCTGTTTACAAAACTCAATGACCTGATAGGAAAAACGGGTGTAGTAGGCGAAGCAAAAAACAGGCTGATAATGTGGACGGTGTTTACATCAAGACTTACAGCAAACCCTTTGCACATCATTTGTTTAGGAGCAAGTGGCACAGGCAAAACGTACTTACAAGAACGAGTAAGCGAACTGATACCCAAACAACACAAAGTAAGTTTTACAGCATCCACAGAAAATGCTTTGTACTACGTTGGCAAAACCGACCTAAAAAACAAACTGATTTTAATAGAAGATATGGACGGAGCAACAAGCGTACTCTATGTTTTAAGGGAATTACAAAGCAAAGGATATGTAAATAAATTAGTACCGATGAAAGACAGTAAAGGCAATATGAAAACGATATTATTAGAAGTAGAAGGACCAATTTGTTTGAGTGGAACGACCACCAAAGAACGGATTTACGAAGACAATGCCAATAGATGTTTACTGATTTATTTAGACAACAGCGAAGCCCAGCAACAAGGAATTATGCAGTATCAAAGGCTTTTAAGTGCAGGAAAAATAAACAAAGCCGAAGAAGAAAACACCAAAGAATTATTACAGGATTTACAGTTGATGTTTAGAAAAATAAATGTAGTCAATCCCTTTGCAGATAAGCTAATCATCCCCGAAAGTGTATTTAAACCCCTTAGAACCAATGCCCACTATTTACAATTTATAGAAGCGATAACTTTTATACACCAATACCAACGAGAAGTAAAAAAAGACAATCAAGGCAACGCCTTTATAGAAACCACATTGGAAGATATAGAGTTAGCCAATGAATTATTGAAAGAAGTTTTATTGGCAAAGAGTGATGAACTAACGAAAGCTTGCAGGGATTTTTTGGAAACATTGAAAGCCTTATTGATAAAGGAAAAGAAGCATAGTTTTTTTAAGAACCAAGTAAGAGAAGCCACAAGAATAAACCCACATACTTTAAAAAAATATCTGCAACAACTATCATTTTACGGCTACATAAAAACCGTTGGTGGCGATAAATACAAATCAGGATATGAATATGAAATCACAAAAAAAGATGAATACAACAACTTAAAAAGTGCAGTAGAAACGGCATTGGACAAAGCATTGCAAGACTTAAAGCCAAAGCAGTAGATACAGTGGATATGAGTGGATATTTTGCCAATATATCCACTGAAAGTATTGATAGCAAAGGAATTAAAGCCAGTGGATAACAAAAAATAAAATGGAAGTAAGCGGACAAAAATTTATAGACCCCAACCCCTACAAAACGTATCAAAGTGAATTTATAAAGTGGATGCAAAGAATGGGTTATGCAATGACCACGATAACAGGCTACGAAAGGCAGTTACAGGCGTTTTTAGAATGGTTAAACCAAAACCACATCAAAGAGTTATCCGAAATCAACCAAACGAATTTAGAAGCCTATAATCAATTTTTACATCAAAGAAAGAACCGACAAAAAGCAGGCGGATTAAGTACTTGCTATATCCAAAGCCATATCAATGTGATTAGATTATTGAGTAGGTATTTAGAACTAACAGGAGAGCAGAAAATATTTACAGGAAATCTAATAGTAGAGCAAGGAGCAACAACGCAAAGAAATATCCTAACCCAAACCGAAATAAAAGCACTCTATCAAGCCACAGACGAAAGCCCCAACGGATTACGAGACAAAGCAATACTAAGTTTATATTATGGTTGTGGACTGCGTTACAGCGAAGGAATTAGAATAGAAAGAAAACATATTGATTATGGAAAACAACTTTTATACATCGTACCAGGAAAGAATTACCGAAGTAGGTTTATACCAATGAATGAAAGAATAATCAAGGATTTACAGGATTATGAAATGTATGGCAAACCCTATTTTACAAAAGATGAAAGCCAATATTTTTTACTCAACTTAAAAGGCAATCAGCCCAGTAGTAGTTTAGTTGGAAAGCGTTTACAAATCTTACTACAAAAATCAAACATAGAAAAGAAAATATGTTTACACGGCTTACGTCACAGCATCGCCACACACCTTTTGCAACAAGGAATGCCATTGGAACAAATCAGTAAATTTTTAGGACATACAAGCCTTGACAGCACACAGATTTACACACGAATAGCCGAAGAGTTGGAACAATAATTTTTTTCTTCATCTGAAAATATGAGCAATGATTTTACAACATACTTAATCAAAAACGGCTTTGTAGCAAAGACAAGACAAAGAATGTTGTATTGCTCAAACCATTATCAAACGTGGCTTACAGAAAGAAACATCAACACCGAAGAAGCCAGCTACAAAGATCTTTTAAACTACATTGGCGACTTACAAAAAGAGAAATCAAAACCAGTTATCAACGAACATTTACGAGCCGTAAGCCATTACAACAAATATTTACAAATCCCCGATATTGCTTACCAAGTACGAGTTAGGGGAATAGAAAAACCGCAACAGATTTTATTTACAGAAGATGAGTTGAACAGGATTTATGAAAGCTACGAACCACAGGCACAGAAAGGATTTTGGAGAAATAGCGACAAGATTTTATTAGGCTTTATCATTTATCAGGCATTGGACGAAAGGGATATTTTACGCATAGAATTAGAACATTTACAACTTGCAAAAGGCGAAATAAAAATCCCTGCAGGACAAAAAAGAAAAGAAGCCAGAACCTTGAAATTAGAAGCCTTCCAAATATTACAGCTACACAACTACATAGAAAACTACAGAGATAAAAACGGCACAAAACTCATTAGTCCACAAGCAGAAAAGTTTGATAACTTACACGACCAAATCACGAACTTAAACCGACAAATAAGAAAACTTGGTGAAACTTTACAAATGGATATTAGGCGATTAAGCCAATTAAAACAATCAAGAATAACCCTTTGGATAAAACAATACGGACTACGCAAAACCCAATACTATGGCGGATTTAAACGAGTTGAGAATGTAGAACGATACAGACAACAAGACAGCGAAGATTTACAGCAATACGTTTTAGAGTTCCATCCACTGAAGTAAATTTTTTCTTCACGGAAAAAAGAAAAGAAGCGGTAAAAAATAAATCTTTTTCTTTTGTTGCTGAATTTAATGACCCACCCAGCCAACGCTAAAAAAAGAATAAAAAAGGGCTTTCCCACCCACACGGTTATTTTTTGTCATAGTTTTTGTAAGCCAACGCACTACAGCACATTTATTTTTTCTTTTGAGTTGATAGTTTTTTTATTGGTAAAAGAAAAAATAAAAGAGCTGTGCCAACCCTCAAACAAAAACCTACGCCAAAAAATAACCTTTGCTACTGCGTATAATTCCAGCTTGGCAAAATGCTTCTTAGGTCGCACTTCGCCAAGCTGCCCAGGTCATTATCCGCAATAGCAAGGCAGGCACACAAAGCCCTTTTTTATTCTTTTTTTTCCAACCGCACCCACCCAAACAGCGGAACAGCAACAAAAGAAAAAGATTTATTTTTTTAGTTTTTGCATACACCTTCCTTCGGTCAAGCAAGTGTAAAGCCTGCGGCAGCAAGGAGCTTCGCTGATTATAGTTGGGGAATCTTCCATTCCCCAAACCCCTTTGGATGCTCATTTTTTATAATCAATGCCCATCGGCTTTTGTACTGAAATTGAACATCGTGCAAGGGCATTAATTATAAAAAATCGAGCCGTTACCCAACCGCAAATAATCCAAACTTTTTTCTTCACTTGAAAAAATCAAATGAAAGGTTCAGCTGAAGAAAAAAATAATGGTAACTTTGCAACCGAATGAAAAGGTTAATCAGCATATTTATTTTACTGTTTTTGGTGGGCAATAGCTTCGCCAAAAATGCTGATTTTTTTGGTGTAAGGGAAGTAGTTGCCGCTAAGACGAGTAACCTTACAAAGACTCTCACCCAACAAGCTGATGACTTAGTAAAGTTAAATGGTGGTAAAAATTCTGTTACCTTAGGAACTCCAACAAAACAAATTAGATATGATTTGAGGGGAAAAGCTCATAATGGAGTTCCTACGCCCCACAAGCAGATTTATAATAAAAATTTGTATCAAGGTCAAGTTCGAAGTATAACAAGAGCTTCTAAGGATGCTATCCCAATGACACAACAGGAAATTAGGATGATTAGAAAATACATACAAGGTATAAAATGATGAATGCAAATGACATAGAACTTTTTAAAAATCTGTCTCAAGAGGAATATAACGGGAAATATTTCGATTTTCACAACGATTATGATTGTGTCAAAGTAATTCTTTTTGTTGATGGGTTTCTTACCCTCATTTTTAGGAATATTGTTAATAAACAAATGGTGAAATTGAAATTTTCAGATGTAACAATTAGTACAATGGATTTTTTTAATTTTAATAAAGTAGAAAATCTAACAATTGATAATTTATATCGTGGAAAAGCTGAATTAGAAGGTGAGCTTGTAGAGTTAAAAAATGGCAACATTGGTTATTTTTTTTTAGAGTTTGATGAGGGTCAAAAATTGGAATTTTGGAGTTCGGGGGTAGAAGTTGAGTAGTTTGTCGTAGTTGACGTTAAGAGGACACCCTGCTGGGCGTAGTATTTACTACGTCTGTGTGTTGTCATGGCTGTGCCAAAAATCAGAGACAGAATGACTGACATTCACGAAAGCCACACAACAGAAAACTTAAAAAGTTGTGTGGCTTTTTTAACTCATCCATGCCTTGCCGGCAGGCAGGCTAAATCCTTCTCCTCCCTGAAAGTCAGGCAAGCTTAAAAAAGAAGGACTTGATGCAGTGGTTTGGAAATAAGCCTTATTTTTGTGGGGTCGCCAAAAGTGGTGATAGTAATCTGAGTTTCAGGGTCATTATATCCAGCAGTCAGGATACGACTATCGCTATAAGTTTAACGATATTGAAAGGCTAAAGGATCTGGATGTAGGGATTGATATGGCCTACTATAGAGGTCTTGATCCAACAACTGGTAGATGGATGCAGGTGGATCCTAAGGCTGAAATAGATTATTTTGGTTCACCTTATCGCCATGCTTTCAATAATCCAATTTCGTTTAACGATAGTGATGGTGATACTCCTTTACATGCAGTAGCGGCAGTAATTGGTGCTGGTATCAATCTCTTCAACAATTGGGACAAAGTAGTAAAAAATCCCTGGAGTGCTATTGGGTACGCTGCGACAGGTGCTATTGCAGGCGCAGCAACTTTATCACCGGGTGGAGCTGTCGCAGCTGCTAAAATCACAGCAGTAGGCAATTTTGCTACAGATGCAGTTAGCGGAAACATACCAGATATCAATAGTGTGGAAGATGCCTTTGGCTATGTAGCTAATAGTGCACTGAATGCACTGGATGTCGCGGGTGCGGGTAAGCTTGCGAAAGCGGGTTTAAAAGGGTTGGGCAAACTTGGGATAGACTGGGCCAGTGAAGCCGTACATGCGACTGGGGAGTGGGCTTTTTCTGAGGTAACAAGTGAAATAGTAGGCTCTTCGATTGGTGGTACTGCATTTGGGACTGTTGTCACTGACTACAAAATGGAGTGGGTAGTCAAAGCTGGGATTGGACCTATCGGTTTTGGAAGTACTGGTAGGGCTATGGGGGTAGCATCTCCAAATGGTGGCACTGCTCCCCAGCACGGCGGTACTGCACATAATGATCGTATAGATAAATGGGCTCAAAAAGCTCAAAGTACTAAAGGAGTAGATAATATTAGAAAAAATCAACAACAAGTTGATATTAATGGAAATCGTGTTGGAACAAACAAGCCAGATTTGCAGTATGACTATAATGGTAAGCACTATAACTGG
>JAGOGG010000219.1 GCA_017996795.1 Sediminibacterium sp.
TACTTCAAGATTAGCAGTAACAGGGGGTTCTTATGCAGGCTATTTAGTAGCATGGATCATCAGCCACGATCAACGTTTTAAAGCAGCTTGTGCTCAAAGAGGCGTATACGATTTAGGTACTTTCTTTGGAGAAGGAAATGCATGGAGATTGGTGCCTAATTATTTTGGCGGCTATCCTTGGGAAGAAAAAACTAGGCCTACTTTATTTCGTGAATCGCCCATTAATTATGTAGATAAAATACATACTCCCTTTATCATTTTCCATGGAGAAAACGATTTAAGAACCGGGGTTATTCAAAGTGAAATGCTCTACAAAAGTTTAAAGGTCTTGGGCCGAACCGTAGAGTACGTAAGGCATCCAGGCGGCACGCATGAATTAACGCGCACAGGTAATAACCGTCAACGCGTTGACCAAATGTTGAGAACGATAGAATTTTTTGATCGGTTTATTAAACATTAAATAAACAATGTTTAGGGTAGAGAAAATTAATTTGCGACACTGAATATTAGTTTTTGCCGGAAACTATATACTGTTGGGTTGCCATTTTTTTCAGCTGGCTTCCATTTTGGGCTATTGAGTAATACGCGTATTGCTTCATTATCCGCAGACCATTCTGCAGAATGATACAAGAAAATATTATTAGCTTTTCCCTCTTTACTAATTTCAAAAGTAACGCCAACGTACGCTGATGTATTTGGACCTGCAATTGAAATAAACCTATCAGGTGTTTTTAAATTTTCAGAAACATATTTTACCCAGCCATTAATACCGCCATCAATAAATTCAGCACTTTTAAGTACATCATTTTTATTTTCAACTGAATCCACTAATTTCTCTTCAATACCAGATGGATAGGTTACCATTTTAGTTTTATGATTAATTCTTTTTACTAATCGGCCGAAATGGTATTCTTCAGAAATAATTGATGATCCGTCTGGCTTGAAACCATATTCCCATTTTTGGTTTTTTCTACCTCGATAAGTGTGCCCGCTACTGTCTAAATCACCTCTTTTGTTATACCACGCAAAAAGGCCATTGGGTATAGTCATATTCGAGTCAAGATAGGTTTCCCATCTAACCAATGGGCCATTTTTTTGGTAGTACCTACAAGTATAAGTGCTATCATCCTCTTTAATCTGCTGCATAAAGTAGGTAGCTTTATCAAAATCTTGCATTGAAGACCAATCTTTATTGAATAGAAAAAATTTTCCGTTTGTTTGTGCTTTTACAACCATTACTACAAAAAGGAAAAAAATAGTGATTATACTTTTCATAAATAAGATTACCATTTTTAAATTCTCTCAGCTCCAAAGTATGGTTGCAATGCTGCAGGAATATTGATGCCTTCAGGTGTTTGATTGTTCTCTAACAAACAAGCAACGATGCGGGGCAATGCCAATGAACTGCCGTTCAGGGTATGCACCAATTGGGTTTTACCATCAGCGCCTTTAAATCTGCATTTCATTCTGTTGGCTTGGTAGCTTTCAAAATTGCTGACACTACTCACTTCTAACCAACGGTCTTGTGCTGCACTATACACTTCAAAATCGTAAGTAATGGCACTGGTAAAGCCCATGTCTCCGCCACATAAGCGAAGTATGCGATAAGGAAGTTCTAATGACTGTAATAATTTTTCTACATGCAATACCATTTCATCCAATGTTTCATAACTCTTATCAGGATGCACAATCTGAATGATTTCTACTTTTTCAAATTGGTGTAAACGATTTAATCCACGAACGTCTTTTCCATAACTGCCTGCTTCTCTTCTAAAGCAAGGGGAGTATGCAGTCATTTTCACAGGGAAATCGCTTTCTTTTAAAATGGTATCTCTATATACATTCGTAACAGGTACTTCTGCAGTTGGAATCAAATAAAAATCGTCTTGGGTTGCATGGTACATCTGCCCTTCTTTATCGGGTAACTGCCCTGTGGCATAAGCAGAGTCTGCATTTACCATAAATGGGGGTAAGTATTCAGTATATCCCGCTGCTGTATTGAAATCTAAAAAATACTGAATTAATGAACGTTGCAATTTGGCACCCTTACCTATATATACGGGGAATCCGCTACCCGTAATTTTATTGCCCAATTCAAAATTGATCAAATTGAATTTAGTAGTGAGGTCCCAATGAGGAACAGAGCCCTCGGCTAGTGTTGGTTTTAATCCCCCTGTTCTAACTATTTCATTTTCTTCTGGCGTTTTACCTTCTGGAACCATATCCGCAGGAAGATTAGGTAGTTGCACCAATTGATTCGCCAACTCCTTTTCTAATTGCGCCATTTGCTCTTTCAAGGGTTCTAATGTTTGCTTCCAATTGGCCACATTTTGTTTAATGATTTCAGCCCCTTCTTTATCTCCTTTGGCCATTAATTGGCCAATTTCTTTGGATGCGGCATTTACTTTGGCTTGTGTATCGTCAAAAGCAGCTTGCACTTTTTTGCGCTCATCATCTGTTTGAATGATGGCATCTACTAGTTCTGGCTGTTTAAAATGCTTCTTTGCTAACTGCTGCTTTACTCTTTCTGGGGCCGCTTTTAATACACTTACCTGTAACATATTCCTGAATTTGCTGCAAATATACCTTATCAGGCTTGATGATGGCATGCCTTGATGGTTTACATTTGTGGTATGTTTATTACAGATGACTTAATGCAACGTTGGTGGGCTTTGGAGGCCAAAATGTTAGACCGTTTTGGTAAAAAGCCCGATTTAGAAGCTGTTTTGTTCTTAATTGGTCTTCAGGAAACTGGATTTATGGCCGAAAAAATATCCAAAGAGCAAAAACAAGATTTGATGCACGTAGCTGTTTGTACTGTGTTGGCTCAAAGTGGCTATTACTTAGTTGAAGGAAAAGATGAAGAGGGTTGGCCTCATTTTGCTCAATTAAAACAATTACCTGAAATGAGCTTACCTGAACAAGAGAATTTTATTAAAGATCATGTGCTACTCTATTTTGAGCAATCAGGGTTTTAAATATCTTTATAGCCGATAATTAATTGTATCCCTCCAAATTTTATTCAATATTTGCACTATAAAAATACCGCGTTATGAATTTTCCAGCAGAACTACGTTACACCAAAGACCACGAATGGATTAGTATTGAAGGCAATATTGCCACAATCGGAATCACCGATTTTGCTCAACACGAATTGGGAGACATTGTGTATGTAGACATTAATACTGTAGGTAAGGATTTGTCTGCAGAAGAAGTTTTTGGAACTGTTGAAGCGGTTAAAACCGTGAGTGATTTGTTTTTACCTTTGGCTGGAACAGTTACCGAGGTAAATTCTTTATTAGAAAAACAACCTGAATTGGTAAATACTGACCCTTATGGTGATGGCTGGATGATTAAAATGACGGTTACAGATCCTTCAAGCTTTGAAGGGTTGATGACCAAAGATGCATATGAAGCCTTAGTTGGTTAATCATACCTTATTTCCTATTCTTTTTATTTGGAACAAGCACTACAATACAGTGAATCCGAACTTATTTTGCTGCTTGGTCAGCAAAATGAAGCTGCATTTAGTTACTTGTATGA
>JAGOGG010000220.1 GCA_017996795.1 Sediminibacterium sp.
AACGACGCTTGGTCTTGATATTTGAGTGAGAAACCTTGTTTCCTACTATTGGCGTTTTACCTGTTACCTGACATACTCTAGCCATGATTAATACTAATTTTTGGACGGCAAAGGTAGGGGTAAAAGGTGAATAAATACGACGGATTATTTAAGAATTTGCCTAAAACCCTGTTTTTTTCTTAACAGCCTGTGGAAAGACCTTTTTTGTTGGTTTTCAGGCATAAAGCTAAGGCAAATTTCCTGATCCTACCCTTTCAGTTTCCTCTGTAGCTCCCCCGCCCGACCGCTTTAATGGTTTCATCGTTTTTCCAAAACGCCAGCTAAAGGTTAGTCTTGCCACTCTGGAATCCCATTTTACCTCAAATGGCTCGTCTGCATTTTCGAATTTTGAATAGCCGGAATAATTTTGGGTGTAAAAGATATCCCTCATATTGAAACGTAAGGTTCCCTTATTTTTCAAAATCTGCTTTGAAATACCAAAGCCTATTTCGCCCTGCGGTGTTAATGTTTCCTGCAAATCAATCTGGCTGTTGGATAAATAATATCCGCTGATCTCTGCTGCCCAGCCTTTTTTAAATTGAAACTGATTATTCAAACTAATATTAAGCTGATTAACGGTTGCTTTGAAAGGTGCCCAGATAAATCCTTCTATTACTTTATGATTGAATACAGCTACAGCAGTTAAGCTCCACCATTTTGTAATGGGTTGTTGAAGGCTTGCTGTAAGTCCGAGGTTATGAAAAGTACCAACGTTTCCTCTGGTATAAATAATAATATTCTTGTTTACATTACTACTATTGGAATCAATAATAAATATTTGTGAAAAATAATCTTTCAGATAACTATAGGAAATACCCGTTGACAATTTTTGTTTAAAAGTGTGAATCAATTCTACATTCCAGGTGTATTGTGGCCTGATGAATGGATTACCACCTTCGAAAGTGTATTTATTAAGTGTAACCAGAAAAGGATTCAGGCTTTGAAACTGAGGTCTGTCAATTCTTCTGCCAAAACGAAGAGTGAAATTATTACTACTATCTGCATTGAAAGAAACAAATGCTGACGGAAATAAACTCCCATATTTTTTGTTGAATGATGAATCTTTTACAACAGTATTTCCCAATTGATTTGCCTTGTAACTCGTTAACTCATACCGAAGACCTGCCTGCCAATGCCATTTGCCATGGTCTGCATCAATACTGCTATAGGCAGAATGTATTTTTTCATCATACAAAAAATGATTACTACGGCTCAAGTCATCATACCATAAAGCACCATCATTATAATAATATTGAGCAAGGTTATCCGTTTTTGTGTTTGCAGTTTTTAAGCCTGCTTCCCAAACGAATTGGCTAAACCTTTTTGAATAATCAACCTTAGCAGTAAATATTTCCAGATTGGAAGGGATATTACCTTTTGTAGCTTGTGCAATGCTACCTGGAGCATCTAGCTGTGTTTCAAAATATTGATTTCCATCGATCGTAAATTTTATAAAATCTAAATCAGTCGTTATTTCAGTGCTGCTATTGATTTTATGATTCACATTAAAATTAACACCGGCTCTTTTAAACTGAGAATATCTTGTGCCTCTTGTACT
Organism: Sediminibacterium sp.; assembly: GCA_017996795.1. Lineage (GTDB taxonomy): Bacteria > Bacteroidota > Bacteroidia > Chitinophagales > Chitinophagaceae > Sediminibacterium. Next base: position 1,598 of record JAGOGG010000220.1, read on the forward strand.
GATTGTTGAGTCAATAACAAATGCTGGCGACATCCAATCGATTGTACTCAGGCTATTCGAATTCCGGGTAGTTAAATTGCCGGTAAAGGCTATACCAAGTGTTGTTTTTTCAGTAGCAAAAAAATCGACGCCTGTTCTTATATTATGTGAACTGATCATTGTATTAGTAACATTAGGCTGTTCTAGCAACAACGAGTCAAGGCCATTCTTATCAAAATATTTCCGAAGGGCATATAATTTCATTCTCTCTTTGCCAAGCCTTGCACCATAGTTTACATATAGATTAAACTTACCTGTTCTGTAATTGATAGAGAAGCTATTATTATTTTTTGTATATATACCCTGCCCTAGACTAACACTAAGCGAACCATTAAAACCTTTTTGCCTGTTCTTTTTTGTTTTAATGTTAATGATGCCTGCATTACCGGCTGCATCATACTTTGCGCCGGGATTATCAATTAACTCTATCACATCTACCTGCGAAGCATTCATACCTGATAAATAAGCTTGTAAATCCGCACCACCTAATTGAGTCTGCTTACCATCAATCAACACCATTACCGAAGGTTTCCCTTTCATACTTATAGTTCCATCTCGTCCAACCGTAATACCCGGAGATCTTTCCAAAACATCCATTACGGTAGCTCCTGCATTGCCAATACCTGCATCTACATTGATAATTGTTTTATCGGGGGCAAACTGTACGAATTGCTTTTTAGCAGTTACAACAACATCTTTTAGTGTCGCCACAGTTTGTTTTAGTATAATATCCTGTTTTACGACTTGTTCATTTTTAAATTCGATTACAGGCAAGTAAAAAGACTCAAAACCTATATGGGTAATTTGTACATTATATTTTTCAGCATCAAGATTTTTAAACAATACAGTTCCGGATTTATCTGTTGTTGTCGTTTTCAGTATTAAAGAATCAGTGCTTAAAAGAAGTACTCTAGCACTATGCACCGGTATATTATTTTCGTCTTTAACAGTAATATGAATTTCTTTGCTTCCCGGCAATTGAGCATAGGAAGAAAGTCCAATAATTACTGATAGAAGTAAAAAGATGATTTTTTTCATGGCTTAATGATGAGCTAAAGTATCTAAAGAAAAAACATCCCTTCTGTTTTTTACTTTAACGGTTATAAAAACAGATAAACCGTGTTAAAGTGGCTTTTTGCCTAATTCCTTGTTTTCAGATAACTTCGCAACTTGTTATTATCATTCTATTTTCTTACCAACTAATTAATTTAACAATGGCATACGATGTAGTAGTTCTTGGAAGTGGTCCTGGCGGTTATGTAGCTGCAATCAGGGCATCTCAATTAGGTTTTAAAACGGCAGTTATAGAAAAAGAAAGCCTCGGCGGAGTTTGTCTTAACTGGGGTTGTATCCCAACAAAGGCTTTATTAAAAAGTGCTCAGGTTAATGAATATATCAAACATGCTAATGACTATGGTATTGAAGCCAGTGGTGCTCCTAATTTTAGTGCTGTAATAAAGAGAAGCAGAGGTGTAGCAGATAAAATGAGCAAGGGTGTTCAATACCTCATGAAAAAAAATAAGATCGATGTAATTATGGGCTTTGGTAAAATTGTTGCCAAAGGGAAAATAGAGGTTAGTGATAAAGATGGCAAAAATCAAACTGTTGAAGCCAAGCATATAATTATTGCTACAGGTGCCCGTAGCAGAGAATTACCAACAATGAAAATTGATGGTAAAAAAATAATTGGCTACAGGGACGCAATGGTATTGCCTGAAATACCAAAGTCAATGGTTATAGTAGGTAGCGGAGCGATTGGTGTTGAGTTTGCCTATTTTTATAATAGCATGGGAACAAAAGTTACGATTGTTGAATTTCTTCCAAGAATAGTTCCGGTAGAGGATGAAGATATTTCCAAAGAACTGGAAAAGAGCTATAAGA
>JAGOGG010000039.1 GCA_017996795.1 Sediminibacterium sp.
CCTACTACCGTAGTAATAGTGAAATAACATAAACACAATAATCTTAAAGCCCCGTTCCAATTAATTGGAACGGGGCTTTTTTTATGCAAAATGACCAATAATTAATACTAGATTTTGATATAAGGGATCAAATTCCAAATTGAATAAACAGAAATTTACCCATATTTTCTGAACCCTATTTTAATTTACAAATGCTATTACTATCATCTGGATTTGTTGGTTTGGCCAGCACTTTATTGGTCTATTTAATCAAAAGATACAAATTGGTAAGAACTACTTGTATTAGCATTTATTTGTTCATTTTTCTAGCGATAGTTGGTTCGCATTACTACCAATTTTATGGAACAAGTGAAAAAATATTAACCTATACTCTTTTTACTTCAAGTACTTTATTCTTTTTGCTTGGCCCTATTTTATATTTCTATGTTAGGATATTATTGAATCATAAGGAAATCAATCTTAAAAAAGACTGGGTTCATTTTATACCATTCATCATCTGTATTATTTGCATTTTTCCTTGGATTACTAGTAGCGCAGAAAATAAAATCATTTTTGCAAGAGCCGTTTTAAACAATCGCTTTTTGCTAATGGTCAACCCAGATAATATTCTTTTAATTGAACCCCAAATTCTACTACTGATTATTCCTGTACATATATTAACCTACTTAATCGTGTGTTTGTATAAAATCATTAAAGATGATGCGGTTAACCCTGGAATTGTGCACACAAATGCAACTGTAAACACTTTAATCTATTTGTTTCTGCTCTTTCAATGCTATGTTGCTATCATGTATAGCCTTGGTTCATTGAGTATTTTTTATCAGAGCAATCTATCTCCAACTTTAGTGACCAATTTTCCACCAGAAAGTTTTAATGGGACTGAGCATGGTGTGGCAGCACTTATAATTTTGGTTATACTAACAACAGTTCTAGTGTACATCACCGATGCAAAATCAATAGACAAGAGCAATATATCTAGCAACTCTGCTCTTAGATAATTATTCTATCATTTTTACGACTCTAGTCATTTTACCTTTTGCATTGATCCCTTCTAATATTATTTGCAGCTTAGTTGAAACATCATTGTTGTAAAATTCTACTGGATATCTAGGCGATCTTTTATTAGTCATTATATAAGGATTCCAATATAAAGTATTTCTAGTATCAGGATTAAAAGCGGCTGCAGTTTTATCATAAGTAGGATTATAGAATTCTTTAAAACGCGAATAACCAGCTAATATGGTACTTTCCATTCCTTTTACATTTTGTGAACCTTTAGAACTAGAACCACCCTTCTTAGTATAAATGACAATTGCACCACTTGCGCCGCCACCACCAGTTCCAAAAAATGGAGGTCTGAATACTTTAAGAAAGGCAATATCTGCAACTGGAATATTTGCAACCATTGAAACATCTGATCTTAGTTCATTCAAATAAATATCAGGAGCTCCTCCCCTCCAAGTTAATGTTGCACTTGGTCCGTTACCAGTAACTTGTAATCCAGCAACCCTTCCTTGAAGAAAAGTAAATATGTCTAACGCAGCTACTGTGCCATCTGTTAAATCAAAACTATACCCGTTCATTCCTGAAAATAATCCAGAAGAATAGGTTTCATCTAATATTTCGAGTTTACTTTTTGTTCTAGTCTTTACAACCACTTCAGATAAAGTTGCAGATGCCATTAATCTTCTTAGTTTTTCTTGCTCAGAAAGGAAGAAATTCATTCTAGCTATTGCCATTGAATCTACTCCTCCCCATACTGGTGGAATGGTTCCTAAACTAACTTTTGCACCGTTTTCTTTTCGGAGCAATCCATTTTCAATTTTTACTTGAGTTGCACTACTGAGTTTTGAATTATTATTAAAACCATAATACACTTTTACGGTATCATAAAAAAACAAACCCGGCTGTTCAAAACTCCCATTGGCATCTATTGGCGCGAATAAAAGACTCTTACTGCTGTCTTTTGCTGCTAATACAAAATTGAGCTGTTGGTCTTTTACCATGCCTGGTTTAATTCCAAATACACTCCCCTTTAATGACATAAAATCATTCTCTGGCATATATTTTAATTGAGGACCTATACCCGCTTTTAATTGTTCCCAATTAATTTTCCTCCAGCCATTGGTCATCATTACTAAATCTAATTTACTAGTGATACTATCTGCGTCACTTTGAAAATAGTAAGATGGATTGTGCACATACCCCTTGATTTCACTGGCTAATAAGAAATTAGAATAAATAGAATGAGGGTCTGCTGAATTAGCGTTTGCATCTATAACTGATACCGACATATTCGTCATAGTGGTATCAGAAACGACTATTTCAAATCGATTCAACCCTCTTTTATTTAAATTGGTCGTAAGTGGATTTATTTTAGCACTAAAATCATGTGTATGATTGTTGATGAACGCAATACGCTCTGCAACAGGAATCCAATCGGAAGTAAATAATGTAAATTGAACAATACCAGTTGGTAATTCTTCTATTGGAATTTCGGCGCGCTGATAGTTTTTGTCTACCATTTTAAGCCCCACTTTGTACATTAAAGATTGATTCATATGAACCAATAAATTCATCTGCTTAAATGTGGGTCCTGCTTTCAATGATCGCTCAAATTGAAGAAATGCTTTTTCATTATTGGTTCTAACTGTTAAAACAGCTCCTTCTGGTTTGATATCATTAATTTTAGTTACACCTGTTCTTCCGAATTCATCTGTCCAATTTAATTGATACTGTTGCCCAGCAATGGGCTTTAAAACAAATACCCCCATTCCATCATGTTGTACTCGAATGCTATCCAGTACTTTCTTTTGGGCATCTACCAATACCCCTTTGATCTTAACAGGAAGGCCGGAGTTATGGTACGCTTTAAATGCTACTCGAGAGTTTAATCCCTCTACCAACATACCACTTTCCGGAAACAAATCAACTTTAGTAGGCGCTGGTAAAGTTGAACTAAAAGCATTACCTCCATTAACAGGAATATTTTTCTGAAACAAATAAGCTACATCATCATTTAACATCCACCTCGTAAATGCTTTTACGTGCAAGAAACCTCCTTTGTAAGTTGCTGGAATTTCAAAACTCCCTTTGGCAGTAGATTGAAATAAAGGAGAAACGGTTTGCTTTACCAAAATTCCGTCTGTATCATACCATTCTACATATAAATTCTTACTTAAAATGCTGGGCTCATTTACCGCTAATAAATAGGCTTTATAAAACAATGTATCCCCCGTGTTGTACCTCGGTCTATCAAAATGGACATGTATTTTTTCTTTTGGGAATCCTTCCGAGTATACACTCATCATTGAGTCTAATTGTTGGCTGTATACAACCTGCTTTGACACCAACATGATAAAACCAAAAATCAAGACTTTTATACACTTCATGATTTGTACAATTTTGACTGTAAGATACTTTGTCCATTGCAACTTACAAAGCAGCACAAATTGGCTACAATGGTTTTGTTGACTATTTTTAACCAATGAAACTACGTTTGATATCAGTTGGCAAGCCACATGAGCCTTATGTGAAAGAGGGCATCAACGACTTCACACAAAGAATCAACAAATATGTTAAAGCAGATTGGTTGATTATACCCACACCAAAAACTGCGCCAAGTTTATCTGAAACAGAACTTAAAAAGGCGGAAGCGGCCCTCATTTTTCACCAAATTGAAAAAGATGACTATTTGATTTTACTGGACGAAAGAGGCAAGTCTTTCAGTTCTCCTCAATTGGCTCAATTTATACAACAAAGGGCCAATGAAAGCAATAAACAGTTGGTCTTTTTAATAGGAGGTGCTTTTGGAGTTGACCCGCAAATAACCAGTAGAGCGCAACAGGTATGGAGTTTATCACAATTGGTATTTCCACATATGCTGGCCAGATTAATTTTATCAGAACAATTATACCGAGCTTGCACTATCATTAGAAACGAAAAATACCATCATATATAAACCATGATTACGTTAACCATCAGTATCATACTTTTAACAAGCCTCATATCATTCACTGCATTTTCTAACCAAAAAGTGTTGGATGATTTAATCTTTTACCCGCCAGCAATCACCAATAGAAACCAGTGGTACCGATTTATTACAAGCGGGTTAATTCATGCAGATATCATGCACTTGGTATTCAATATGTATTCCTTTTATTTGTTTGGTGATCTTGTTGAAAAAACATTTGTTCAAATTTTTGGAGAATCCGGGAAAGTCATCTATATCGTGCTTTATGTGGTTTCGCTAGTTGTATGTTTATTACCCACTTATTTTAATAATCAAAACAATTACCATTATAGAAGTTTAGGCGCATCTGGTGCAGTATCTGCAGTTATTTTTGCAGGGATATTTTTATACCCTACAATGGGCATGGGAATTTTCCCCATACCATTTCATATCCCGGGCTTTGTATTTGGTCCTTTATATTTAATATTATCAGCTTACTTAGCAAAAAAAGGACATGGGAATATTAACCACTCTGCCCATATTTGGGGGGCCCTATTTGGGATCGTTTTTGTGATTATCACTACCAGTTTTATGACCAAGTTTAATGCGTTGGAAAACTTTTTAAATGCAATTCAATCATACCTAAGTTCATTCTAGTTGCAGGTATATTGAAGCTTTAATAATTGTTTGGTTGAAGGAGAATATTTAAATCGGTTATCAATTCGTAAGCCAATAATGGCTATGATTTTCTTATCCGATTCAAGTACCCAAATTTTTTCTTTATCCGTTTTACTTAATCTTGCGTCTATTAAGAACTTGGACACTTTTTTCTTCTTTACCATTCCTAATGGATAAAAATAATCTCCCATTGCCCATGGGCGAAGAAGTAAAGGAAATTGAATGGCATCGGCATCTAACCACTCGATACTGAGTTTATTATTCTCGCTATTTTTATTAGTTAAATCCTTTGCAATTTCAGAAATATCGTGCAATGAAATGGAAAGTTCTCCCTCTGAAAACGGGATGGTTCCTACTCCTTCAATTAGTTGAAATTTGGTTTCTATTTGAGCAATCGGTGCAATAATCATCCATTGACGATTCTTTATAATGCGATGGCTTGTAGAATTGATATAACAACTATTTGAAGCATCTAGCATTTTAATTACTTCCACAATTTGAGCTGAATGAAATCCAAAGGGCTGAATGATTTCCCAAGTAATGGAGTTTATTGGATTTGCTTTTTTCCATTTAAGAACTGGAATATGCCATTCATTGCCCTTTTGCTCTAACAGTTTTTTGATCTGTTGATTTACTGCCTGTTTATACAAAATGGACACTTCAGAAAATCTTTGTGTGTTTTGAATAATATTTTCTTGTAAAGACGGAATCTGTTTTTCTAATTCTGGAATGATGGAATTTCGCAAAAAATTTCTAGTATATTGATTCGTCAAATTTGATGCGTCTACAATATAAGAAATGCCATTTTCTTGCGCATATTGGTCAATTTGACTCCTGAAAAAAGGGAGTAAAGGCCGTATAATTTTTTTAGTATGATGTAACGCCGGAATGCCTTTTAATCCCTCTATACCTGTGCCCCTAAAAAAATGCATCATGCTGGTTTCCACAGAGTCGTTTGCATGATGAGCAGTTGCTACCCATGCATGATTAAGTGTAATATCATTTAATCGAATTTCATCAAACCAATTATACCTGATTTCCCTTGCGGCAACTTGAACAGACAAATCCTGTTCAGACATATAGTTTTTTGTATCAATTTTTTTAATCAATAACGGAACATCAAGGCCTTCGCATAGTGAAACAACAAAGCGTTCATCTCGATCACTTTCGGCTCCTCTCAATTGATAATTCACATGAGCTGCAATAAATTCAATCTTAGATTGATGTAATAAATGAGCTAACACGGTACTATCTATTCCACCACTCAATGCCAACAAAATTTTTTGTCTTGGCAATATCAATGGAGCAAAATGGAATTGCCAATTCTGTTGGAATTGAATCAATAAGGTCATACTTATTTTTTTATAAAAGAGCCTGTTAATGCAGCTAGTCCACTAATTAAGCCTCCAATAATACCTGTAACCAATATCAACATCATATAAGATCCTCCCAACGGAAGTATCAAAGCAACTTTTGCAGAAAGGATATGTTCATTAGCTGCATCTTTTATAAAAGCTAAGACTATCCACAATAAGAATAGCCCTAAGAAGCCACTTAAAAAAGATTTACCCGGTGTTTGATGCAACAATGCAGCTACAACAAATGAAGTCACTACAAAAACCCACCATGGCAATTGAGTAAATAGTCCTGCAACAAAAGCCAATAATGCCGTTAATAATAAGGATACGACGAATTTCATAATATTTTTTTTAAGCTTTGGTAAATGACATCAACCACTTGACACGTTTATTATTTGGAGCATCTTTGAGGTGCATAAACAGAATTGGATAATATTTGCCGGTTGCCCAATGATTCATAAATGTATCATAGTACTTACTTCCTGGGTTACCGTTTTGGCCACCCGGATAAACCCCAAAAGCTTCAATATCATCGGTCATATGAACAATCATTCTCCAACTAGGACCATGTGTTTCGGTTGTAGCATTGATAATATGTTTACCACCACCAATCGGCAAATGCAAAGAGCTCAATGCATTGATTTTTAATAAATGAGAAACACGGGTATCTTTAAAAGCAGCCCAATCTAATTTGCCCTCTTTATCTGCTTTCACTAATACTGCAGTTGCTTTTTTAACAGCCTCCATTACTGCATCAGCAATGGTTTCTTTTTTACTAGGTGTTTTTATATTATCAGCAAATGAATAAAGGCTATCACGTTTAATACTTTCAAGCAAAGTAATTTCATCTGGCCAACCTATGCTTGTTGTAGCTCCTGCAAATTCATCTGACCAAATGGTGGTTTCTAAACTATCCCATATTACATTAAATACAGAAGCACCTTTTTCTTTAACATCACTAACTAAATTCCAGGAACTTAAAATATTGATATACTTTTTCTCATCTGCGGTTAAAGATGTTTGGTCAATGTATTTCATTAAAACAGGTCTAGCCATTTCCGCAAATACATTATAATTATCCATTTGAAGACGCTGAATATCTTGAGCAGTAGCGTTGGTTAATTCACTTAACTTCCTATTGATGATTACCCCTCGGTATACAGGGAAATTACTGGCTGCTCCTAAATAATAAGGATAAGTTTGGTCGGTTGATTTTTGATTAGCACTACTTACGAAACCGCGTTCAGGATTTTTAATCATGGGATTTTCCTCTGTTGGAATAAATCCTTGCCATGCATAAGCACTATCCTGTCCTGGTAAAATAAAGTCTCCTTGTCTAAACCATCTTGCCACAAAATTGGCTTGTTGTTTTAATGCAATATCACCAGTTTTAGAAGCAAAAGCAAAATTCTGTCCTGTACTATTCCAATGAGATATGGCTTCTAAGTAATCATCATAGTTTTTAGCGTGGTTTAATTTATAAAAAGCCAGCAAGCCACTTCCTCCATCATGAGCAGTCCATCTTAATGCCAAGTTTTTGCCAGCAGATCCGCTGTTTTTATAATGGTGGTCATACATTGTTGGACCAAACACAGTTATTGCAATATTTTCTTGAACAGTGGCGCTGTCCTTCACTTTAATGGTTTCAATTCTTTTTTCTGCCTTTACCCATTGACCTTTAAACCAATATTCATTTAAAGTAGTGTCTTTAAACTTCATATCGTAATAGTCTAATACATCACGACCTGCATTGGTTACCCCCCAGGCAATACTATCGTTGAACCCTATAATAACCGCTGGAGATCCAGGAAAGCTTGCACCATAAGTACGATGGGTAGGTGTTGATATTTGCACTTCATACCATAGAGAAGGTAAATTCAACCCTAAGTGTGGATCATTGGCCAATATGGGTCTACCAGACTTTGTTTTTGAACCACCCACTACCCAGTTATTGCTTCCATTACTCTTATTGGGAACAAAAGGAGCCAAAGCGGTTGAGCTTCCAGTTGTATCACCTAAGTATGCTGTTTGAACATCAGCAGGAGCAACAGGTTTAATGGCAGGATTTGCGTATACAGTACCTCGAGGAATAATCGGATCCAAAGAATCTTGCACATCGGTAAATAGCAAATCAAAATCTTTATAACTAAAATAATTTCTCGCATTACTCATTTGCAAATCGGTTACTGCCCCCCTACCAGTTAAGTCATAAGACATAAACATTTGAAATAAATACGTCTTTAATGAAGTCCAAGCTTCGGGTTTGTAGTCGAGTAATTTGTATTCAAATGGAATTTGCTCTGGCTTCAATTGGGCTATATAGGCATTTACCCCTTTTGCATACGCATCAATAGCAGATTGCATTTCAGGATTGTTTTTCTCTACATATGCTTTTGTTCTTTCAGCCCCATATACCATTCCCAAGCGCCTAAAAAACTTGTCTGTACCAATTCTTTCTTTACCTACAATTTCACTCAAACGGCCAGCAGCAACATGGGTTTGAAACTCCATTTGCCAAAGTCTAAACTTTGCATGCAAATACCCCTGAACATAATAGGCGTCGTTATCTTCATCTGCATAAATATGAGGTACCAATCGATCATCAATATATACATCTACTTTTCCGGCAAGCCCTTCTAATTGAATATTATCGTTGTAGCTGGCATCAGTAGCTTCTGCATTTTGCCAAAACCCATGTTGTGGAGATAAAAAATATCCCAGCCTCGGGGTTTTACTTCCCCCAACAGAAAGTTGGGTATTAAATAAATGAACTGCACCCCATGTTAACAGGGCCGATACAAGCAATGGTATTATCCTCATAGCAAATATTTAAAGACTCAAAATAAGCAAATAAGTTCAGAAGCCTAAAAGTTAGCGAGCTTCCATGATAAGGAATTTTTTCCCTTTAATTTTTTCGTCACGAACCCCTTTTAATAGAGATGCAATCTTGTTTTTCTTAACTGCCACGAAACAATTATGGTCTTTTACCATTATTAAACCCAATTCTTCTTTTGTCAATTTTCCTTTTTGAATAAATAAACCAACTATATCTACTTTATTCAACTTATCTTTTTTACCTCCATTTAAATACACGGTTCCCCATTCTGATGCAGCAGGTGGAGGCGCATGCAATTTCAACAAAAAAGAAGGGGGTGTTTCAGGTAAATAATTGGGTAGTGTCTCATCCTCATGTAATACAAGGTATACATTCCCCTTGTTATTCATTCTAGATGTTCGGCCATTGCGATGGGTAAATTCTGCATTGGTAGAGGGTAAATGATAATGAACAATATGATCAATATCTGGAATATCCAACCCTCTTGCTGCTAAATCAGTGGCAATTAAATATTGAGCCGTTCCATTTCTAAATTTAATTAAGGCTTGTTCTCTTTGCATCTGCTCCATGCCCCCATGAAATGTAGTGTTGGCAATACCCAACTCGGCCAATAAACTACCGGTTCTTTCTACAGCTTCTCGGTGATTACAAAAAATGATGACAGATACATTTCCTAGCGTACACAACAAATCATAGAGCGTATTTACTTTATCTTTTTCTGGAGACCATACGGTATGCATTTCAACTGTCGGTGCTTCATCGCGACCATTTAAAAAATTCAAGACCACCAACTGTTTGGGCTCGGCAAATGCAGGAATAGCAATAGATGCAGTTGCAGAAACAAATACTTTTTGTACTTCAGGTTTTAGGGCATTGGTAATGTATTCCATGTCTTCTTCAAAACCCAATGCCAATGATTTATCAAACTCATCAAAAATATACAAGCGAATCCCTTTGGGATCAAAAGTTCTTCTTTTAAGATGGTCGGCAATTCTACCAGGCGTTCCAACTAATAATGCAGGAGGTTCAACCAAACTATTGATTTCTGTAGGCATATCATGACCTCCATAAGAACAAATAATTTTATATCCTGTTTGCATAGCTTTCCAAACCTGTTCAATTTGTATAGCCAATTCTCTAGAAGGAGTTAACACCAAAGCTTGAACCAACTTCCCTTTTGGATTCAAGTGTTCTAACAATGGAATTAAAAAAGCTAGGGTTTTTCCAGATCCGGTTGGTGATAGTAACAATACATTTTTATGGTGTATAATATTACTCACTGCTGCTTCTTGCATTTCATTTAAAGCAGCAATTCCTAAATGTGCTAGGGTTTGTTTACTATCGTTTAGTTTCGTCATAATTAAAATTTCAAAAACACGTACCCTTTATTAACGTAAGTGGTAATAGTGGTGATTGCTGAAAGCACAGCTTCAAATTCCGGCGCAAGAGTAGCTGGGTCTACTTTTCTTTTAAATAAAGTTTGTCCACAAACATATAATGGGATTCCAGCTTTTTTAATTGCAGTAAACAAAGGAAGATTGGGGTTATCTACGCCAAATTTTTGTTTATAGGTTTCATTGTTTACAATAAATGGAACAGCACCACCATGAACAACTGCTACTATTTTTAATTTTTTAGGATTTACTCCTCCAGCAACATGAAGATTAGCAATGCGTGCAATATTCTCAAAAAACTCACTAATCTCTTTTGGATTCGCAGAAGGACTAGTAATATCAACAAGCACTTTGTATTCCTCTTTTTTATCTATTACATCAGTTGCAAATGGCACTTCAGTAACAGGTCCAAACATTGGAATAAGTGGATAAACTACTTTTTGTGCATAAGCAAAAGTGCAGCCAAATAGTAGGGCAAAAACAATAAAAAAATGTTTCATAGTATTGATTTATTCTAAGGTACGTTATTTGCCAAACTTCTTCTTTAAAGCTTGTAAAGCATCGGTTACATTTAAATTACTCAAATCTTCTTCTTTTTTTACTGGTTGATTAGAGCGCTTGTGTTGATTGAAATCTTTTCTGCCTCCAACACCCGCAGCTGGAGCGGCTTCTGTTTGTTTGATGGAGAGTGCAATTCGCTTGCGGCTCAAATCTACCTCTAATACCTTTACTTGTACTTTCTGCCCCAATTTTAATGCCTCACTCGGATCTGAAATGTATCGATTCGCAATTTCACTTACATGTACCAAACCATCTTGCTTTACGCCAATATCGATGAATGCACCAAACCTGGTTAAATTGGTTACAACCCCTGGCAATACCAAGCCAACAGTCACTTCTTCCATGGAATAGATATTGGCAAACTCAAATTGCTCTAATTCGGATCTTGGATCTAGTCCAGGCTTTTGTAATTCTTTAATAATATCATTCAACGCCAATACGCCAATTTGATCGGTGATATATTGTTGAGTATTGATCGTTTTGAGCAAGGTTTCATTACCAATGAGGGCTGCAACATTGGTTCCTAAATCAGCAGCCATTTTCTCAACAATTGGGTAAGCTTCTGGGTGAACAGAACTTGCATCCAAAGGATGTTTTGCTTTCGGAATTCTTAGAAATCCGGCACATTGTTCAAAGGCTTTAGCACCCAACCTCGGTACTTTTAATAATTCTTCTCTACTAGAAAAAGAACCCAAGGTTTTTCTTTGCTTTATAATATTCTCTGCAACCGATTCATTAATTCCACTTACATAACTCAATAATTGTTTACTGGCAGTATTCAGATTAACACCTACTGTATTTACACAACTCACTACCGTTTGGTCTAATTTTTCTTTTAGCCTAAACTGGTTTACATCATGCTGGTACTGCCCTACTCCAATACTCTTAGGATCAATTTTTACCAACTCTGCTAATGGATCCATTAGCCTTCGTCCAATGCTAACAGAACCTCTAACAGTAATATCATAGTCAGGAAATTCCTCTCTGGCAATTTCAGAAGCAGAATAAACAGAAGCTCCATCTTCATTCACTAAAAACACAGGCAAACCGAGGTTTAATTTTTTAATAAATTGCTCTGTTTCTCTACCAGCAGTTCCATCCCCAATGGCGAATACTTGTATTTCAAATTGCTTTACGAGTTGTTTTATTTTATACTCGCTGTCGTATATTTTATTCGCTTCATGAACATAAATTAAATCAGTGGTAAGCAATTCTCCTGATTCATCTAAACAAACCACTTTGCAACCCGTTCTATAACCAGGATCAATTGCCAACACACGTTTTGTTCCTAAAGGCGCACTCAATAACAATTGTCGAAGGTTTTCTGCAAAAACATTGATGGCTTCTTCATCTGCCTTTTGTTTTAAAGCAGTTCTGCATTCTGATTCTAAACTGGGTTGCAAAAGTCTTCGGTAAGCATCTTTAATGGCTTTTTTTATTTGAGCACTTGATGGGCTCATCCCCTTTATAAAAAATGCTTCAATAGATTCAATTGCTTCTTCTTCAACTGGAGCAATGGTCATTCTCAAAAATCCTTCTAAGAATCCTCTTAGAATAGCCAAAATACGATGAGATGGTATTTTATGAATAGGTTCAGAAAAATCAAAATAGTCTTTGTATTTGATGGCTTCAGTTTCCTTATCTGTTAATACTTTACTTTGCAGTGTTGCCGTATCTTCAAATAGCCTTCTTAATTGGGCTCTTATTTCAGCTTGCTCATTTACTTGCTCTGCAATAATATCTCTTGCACCTTGCAAAGCTTCTTCAATAGTGGTAATTTTTTCATTGAAAAATTTGGCAGCTTCTATTTCAGGGTCTTCTTGCCCTTGCGCCAATAAAAAGATGGCCAATGGTTCTAGTCCATTTTCCCTTGCTACTACTGCTTTGGTTTTTCGCTTTACTTTATAGGGCAAATAAATATCTTCTAATTCTATAATAGTAGAAGCTCCATTCAATTTAGCTTGTAAAGCTTCTGTCATTTTACCCTGCTCGGTAATGGTTTTTTCAATGAAAGTTTTTCTTTCTGTAAAAGCAAGAATGTTTTTTTGTTCATCTTGTATTTGTTGAATTTGAACCTCGTCCAAATTACCCGTACTGTCTTTTCTGTAACGGGCAATAAATGGGATCGTAGCACTTTCTGCTAATAATTCTAAAACAGTTTCAACTTGAGTAACGGGCAAACCAAGTTTTGCGGCAATAATGGGAGCAAACGACATATAATAAAATTCAATTTTAGGGTGGCGAATGTAGATTATTCCGCTATACA
>JAGOGG010000040.1 GCA_017996795.1 Sediminibacterium sp.
GATAAGGATAGAGTTTAGCATTGTCCGACATCCATTCCATGAGCAAACGGGTTCTAATACTACCAATATGATCAATGGTTAATCCTTCTGCAACTTGTTGTTTGGTCTTTTCATAAATATCCAATTGTTTCTTTTCAAAATCGGCATATTTAGGAATCAAATGGTAAGGGGTTTTAACAATCGGCCTTAACATATTTTTATAGGCATCCAACATGGCTTTTTTTACCTCACTGGTTCTAGCGGAATAACTTTCTAAATTCACAAACAGTTCTCCATGAATCAATACCCTGATCCAATTCATTTCTTTATAATAATATTTGGCGGCGTTGTAATAATTACCGCTATAAGACGGAGCTAACTCTATCCCTTTTTCCCAAGTTGCAATGGCTTCTTCTTTTTTGTTTTCTTGTAATAAGCTTTCCCCATATTCACTATAAATCACTCCCCCATCAGGAAATTTTTTCAATGCACGCTTGTACATTTTATTCGCCGCGGAATAGTCTGCTATCGACTTATAAGACATTCCTAAAATTTGAAAACTTTGCTGATCTGCATTGGGTAATTCAGTGGCAATTTTACCCGCATCAATTGCTTGCGCAAATTCCCGTTGTAAATAAAAACAGAAAGAAATATTCTTGATCGTCTCTAAATTGTTCGGTTCAATGGCTTTGGCTTTTTCAAGTGCAACCATCGCATTGGTAAAATCACCTTGTTGCATCAGTGCCATGGCAGACTCCTGAAACTGTTTAACAGTAGGCGTTTGCGCGTTTACGCCAACAACCAGCACCATGGCAAATAGGATAACAAATATTTTTTTCATGCTTAATTAATCTGCAATTAAATGCGTTAATAAACCATCTCTTAATTTAGGTTCAAACCAAGTACTCTTAGGAGGCATTACATTTCCACTGTCTGCAATAGCAAAAAGTTGATCAATCGTAACAGGATACAAACTAATAGCAGCAGCCATTTCACCACTGTCTACTCTTTGCTCCAATGCACCCAATCCACGAATACCACCCACAAAATCAATTCTTTTATCTGTGCGTTGATCCATGATACCTAAGATTGGAACCAAAATTTGTTCTTGCAAAATAGATACATCTAATACGCCAATTGGGTCATTCGAATAAGTCCCTTCTTTTGCAGATAGTTTATACCATTGACCATCTACATACAAGCCCA
This sequence comes from Sediminibacterium sp., assembly GCA_017996795.1. Classification (GTDB taxonomy): domain Bacteria; phylum Bacteroidota; class Bacteroidia; order Chitinophagales; family Chitinophagaceae; genus Sediminibacterium. The sequence continues at coordinate 1,186 of JAGOGG010000040.1, forward strand.
TGGTATGTATTTCTTCGGGCTTCACTATTTGTTTGCCTACTAAGCTTACTTCAAAAGACTTTTCCAAAGCAGCTAAAAAATCCGAAACAGATAAACCGTTTAAGTCTTTTACCACTCTGTTGTAATCCATGATATGCAACTGATTCGAAGGAAAGAGCGTGGTTAAGAAATAACTGGCTCCAGCCGGTGCTTTCTCTTGCATTTGCTGACGCACTTTAGCAGCAGAAGCCGCTCTATGATGACCATCCGCAATATATGTGCAAGGAATTTCTTTCTCAAATGCAGCTGTAATAGAAGCAACAATGTCAGAATCACTTACAATCCAAATACTGTGCTGAATACCATCTTCAGCAGTAAAATCATACACAGGAGACTTTGCTTGTTTCCAATGATCTATGATGGCATCCACCGCAGCGTGATTGCGATAAGCTAAAAATACATTGCCCGTTTGAGCGCCAGTAGTTTTAATATGATTGATGCGATCTTGCTCTTTTTCAGGACGGGTAAACTCGTGCTTTTTAATGATATCATTTTCATAATCATCCACACTACTCACACAAACCAAACCCGTTTGACTTCTACCATTCATCACCAACTGATAAATATAATAGCAATCTTTAGATTCTCTAAACAATACATCGCGCTTAATAAAAGCATCTAAATTATCTTTTGCTTGCGCATATACTTCAGGCGCATGAATATCAATTTTATCCGATAAATCAATTTCACTTTTAGTGATATGCAAAAAAGAATATGAATTTCCTTGAGCAGCCAATTTAGCTTCTACACTATTTAATACATCATAAGGTAAACTCGCAACTTGTTTAGCAAGTTGAGGTTGAGGTCTTAATGCCTTGAAAGGTTTAATAATTGCCATTGGGCAAATATCGGTGATATATTCTTAAATGAAAAGTTATGATAATCTAATATTACCCATGCTTTTGGGTAAAGAAATGCAACAGATCACAAAAACTGGTTACGCTTTCAATAGGTAAAGCATTGTACATACTCACCCTAATACCTCCTACCGTTCTATATCCTTTCACACCAATCATGCCTTCTTTTTTACAAAGGTCTAAAAACGGCGCTTCCAATGCCTGGTCTTTTAAAAAGAAGACTGCATTCATTTGACTCCTGTCTTCAACCGCAACCGGTGCATCAAATAAAGGATTGGCATCAATGGTATCGTATAATAAAGATGATTTTTTTTGATTGCGAATACCCATTGCATCTAGCCCCCCTTCTTGAATAATCCAACGAAGGGTAAGCATACTCACATACACCGCAAACACAGGAGGCGTATTCATTAAAGAACCCGCTTCAATATGTTTCTGGTAATTCATTATCGTTGGGATGGTACGCGCTACTTTTCCTAAAATCTCTTTTTTAACCACCACCAAGTTCACACCAGCAGCACCCATATTTTTTTGCGCACCCGCATAAATTAAACTGAATTGATTGTAGTTGGCAGGCCTACTAAAAATATCACTACTCATATCGGCCACCAATGGCACGGCAGTTTCAGGAAAAGCATGCCACTGCGTACCTTCTACTGTATTGTTAGAAGTCAAATGTAAATAAGCGGCATCTGTTGGAATATCAAACCCTTTATTAATGTAACGATATTGTTGATCACTGCTATCGGCCACCACTTTCACTTTCCCAAATAAGCTGGCTTCTTTCCAAGCTTTGTTGCCCCAAACACCATGGTCGCAATACGCTGCGGTAGCCTGGGTGTCGAGCAAATTCATAGGCACTTGCATAAACTGCGTTGTTGCTCCCCCGTGTAAAAAAAGGATTTCATAAGAGTCGTCTAATTCCATTAATTGCTTTACCGAATCTTTGGCTTCTTGTAAAATCTCTAGAAACATAGGCGTTCTATGGCCAATTTCTAACAAAGACAAACCCGAATTTTTGTAATTCAACACTGCTTCAGCCGCCTGCGCAAGAACCGGTTGAGGTAAAATGGAAGGACCCGAATTAAAATTATGCAACATCATACTCAAAACTTAAAACGCAAAGTAAACCGATTATCTTTACATAATGCAACTCCCATCAACCTTATTAGAAAATGCAGTCGCACAATTTTCTAAGCTGCCAGGCATCGGAAAAAAAACAGCATTAAGACTGGTACTACATTTATTAAAACAAGACATCAATGATGTAGCATTATTTGGAGATACAATCGCAAAAATGAGAAGAGAGATTCAGTTTTGCAAAAGATGTAACAATGTAAGTGATGGCGAAACCTGTTCTATCTGCGCCAATAAAATGCGCAATCAACAAATCATTTGTGTGGTAGAAAATATTCGAGATGTAATAGCCATCGAAAGTACCCAGCAATTCAATGGAACATATCATGTGTTGGGGGGGATTATATCGCCCTTGGATGGAATTGGCCCCGATCAGTTGAGCATTGAGTTGCTCGTGAACCGAATTACCCATGAACAAGTAGATGAACTGGTATTTGCACTTAGCCCCAATATTCAGGGGGATACCACCATTTATTTTATACAGAAAAAGATTGCCCATTTAAAATGTAAAGTCACTACCATCGCACGTGGCATAGCATTTGGGGGAGAGTTGGAATATGCAGATGAAATGACATTGGCCCGCAGCATCGCCAATCGATTACCGGTTCAGCAGTATGTGCAGTAAGTTTTGAAAGCCAATTCCAAACAAAAACCTAACTTCGTTGTTTAAACATTAAAATAGCAGACACATGAAAAAGTGGACTAAAATCATATTAACCCTGGTATTGGTGGGCGCCGTTACCGGCGGGATCATCGTTTACAGAATATTCACCAAGCCGCACCGTGACGTAACCACCGAAAAAGCAATAGCCATCAAGGCACAAGCATTATTTGAAGCATTTAAAAATGATGAAGCGGCAGCCAACACAAAATACCTAGACAAAGCCATTGAAATAGAGGGAGAAGTACTAGACCAGAGCACCAATCAAGATGGACAATCGGTGGTGAATTTTAAAACAGACGATGCATTTTTTGTTATTAACTGTACGTTTAAAACCAACCCCGGAGAGCTGAAACCCGGAACTACCATCCGTTTCAAAGGAATTTGCACGGGCTACATACCAGACGCCAATGTGGTGATTAACGAAGGCGTACTCGTACCATAATCAAGCATTTTCAAAAAAAACAATAACACCCATTAATCTAATAATATGAAAAAAATATTCCTACTAGCCGCTTTAACAATTGCACTTACACAAGCCAATGCACAAAAACAATTTGGTACACGAAATGCAAAAGTCAGTTTCATTGCTACCAACGATGAAGACGTGAAAGCAGTGAACAATGAAGTGGCCAGCAGATTATCCGATAATGGACAATTGAGTTTTAGCTTACTCATTAAAGGGTTTAAGTTTGAGTACGCAGAAATGCAAGAGAAGTTCAACAATGATTATGCAGAGAGCAATAAATTTCCAAGAGCCGAATTCAAAGGAAATATTAGCAATATCAAAGAAGTCAACTTTACCAAAGATGGAACTTATAAAGTGGTTGTAAAAGGAACCCTTACCCTACATGGCGTAACAAAACCTTTGACTGTAAACGGTTTAATCACTGTAAAAGCAGGCAAGGTTTCAGCAACAGGAAAATTTCCGATTTTAATGAAAGACTATAATATTGATGCATCAGCAGTTACAGAAAAAGTGAATGCAGACATCAATGCAGTGTATCAATAGCCATTTACGAAGGGCTATATTTTGCTAGAATACAATATGGGTGTATCTTTGCACCGACTTTGGTGGATTTGTTTATTGTTCAGCCAAGGTCCTAGCCAATACGGTACTATACCGTTATGGGTTAGTTTTTAGAACTAATAAACGTTTGAAGTGCATCCCCCCCACATTCTGGCGTTTATTGGTTAATTAATCACTAAAAGTGTTTGAACCAATAGCTATGCTAATAAAAGAAGAACTCCAGAAAAGAATCCTTGTAATAGATGGTGCCATGGGCACGATGATACAAAGGCATCAATTAACAGAAGCCGATTACAGAGGTGAGCAATTTAAAGACTGGCATTTAGATGTAAAGGGTAACAATGATTTACTCTGCATTACCCAACCACAAATAATTAAGGGCATCCACTTGTTGTATTTAGAAGCAGGTGCAGACATTATTGAAACCAATACATTCAGTAGTACAACCATTGCAATGGCAGACTACGATATGCAAAGTTTGGCTTATGAGTTGAATGTAGCCGCCGCTAAATGTGCCCGCGAAGCGGTAGCAGAGTTCATGCAAAAACATCCAGGTACAGGACCCAAATTTGTTGCAGGCGCTATTGGCCCATTAAATAAAACCTTGAGCTTATCGCCCGATGTAAACAATCCGGGCTTTAGAGCAGTCACATTTGACGAAGTAGCCAATGCCTATTACGAACAAATTGATGGATTGGTTAACGGAGGTGTAGATATTTTATTAATCGAAACCATTTTTGATACACTCAATGCAAAGGGCGCTATTTACGCAGCCAAAAAATATTTCAGAGACAAGGGCATACAAGAATTACCCATCATGATCAGCGGAACCATTACCGATGCATCAGGTAGAACCCTGAGTGGACAAACATTAGAAGCATTTTACACATCGGTATTACATGCCAACCCCATCAGCATCGGATTAAACTGTGCATTGGGTGCCGCAGAAATGAGAAGCCATATAGAAGAGTTATCCCAAATAGCGGCCTGTTATACATCGGCCTATCCCAATGCAGGATTACCGAATGCCATGGGAGAATACGATGAAGCCCCACATGAAACAGCACATTTTATTGAAGAGTGGGCCAAGCAAGGTTTCGTGAATATTGTAGGTGGTTGTTGCGGAACAACACCCGATCATATTAAACATATTGCAGACAACGTAAGAAAAATGCAACCCAGAACATTACCTGTGGTTGAAACAACCATTTAAGCAATGAGTACAATCAAACCATATTTAAGACTTGCCGGATTAGAACCCTTGGTCATTAGACCAGAGACCAATTTTGTAAACGTAGGCGAAAGAACCAATGTAACAGGTTCAAAGAAATTTGCACGCTTAATCAGAGAAAATAAATTTGAAGAAGCACTATCTGTTGCCAGACAACAAGTAGAAAGCGGCGCGCAAATATTAGACGTGAACATGGACGATGCTTTGTTAGAAGGCGTAAGTGCCATGACCACTTATTTAAATCTGTTACAAAGCGAACCAGATATAGCGCGCATTCCCATCATGATTGATAGCTCCAAATTTGAGATCATAGAGGCAGGATTAAAATGTGTGCAAGGAAAATGTATTGTGAACTCCATCTCTATGAAAGAAGGCGAAGCTAAATTCATAGAGCAAGCATTCATTTGTAAATCATTTGGGGCAGCAGTCATTGTAATGGCATTTGATGAAGTAGGTCAAGCAGATACCAAGGATAGAAAAATAGAAATCTGTCATCGTGCTTACAAAATATTAACCGAGCAAGTAGGTTTTGATCCACAGGATATCATATTCGACCCCAATATTTTTGCGATTGCAACAGGTATAGAAGAACACAATAACTATGCAGTAGATTTTATAGAAGCCACCAGAGAAATTAAGCGATTGATGCCATTGGCAAAGGTTTCAGGCGGTGTATCAAATGTATCTTTTTCATTTAGAGGCAACGACCATGTAAGAGAAGCCATCCATTCTGTATTCTTATTGCACGCCATTAAAGCGGGTATGGATATGGGGATTGTAAACGCCGGACAGTTGGTGGTGTACGATGAAATAGAACCCACCTTAAGGGAATTGTGCGAAGACGTTATCTTGAATAGAAACAACGACAACAACGAAGCCACAGAAAAATTAATCCAACACGCAGAAACCGTTAAGGCCAAGGGCAAAGTAGAAATAAAAGATGAAGCCTGGAGAAAAGAGCCAGTTGAAAAAAGATTGGCGCATTCTTTAATCAATGGTATTACCGATTATATAGACGAAGACACAGAAGAAGCCAGACAAAAATATCCAAGACCATTGGATGTGATTGAAGGCCCGTTGATGGATGGCATGAATATCGTAGGCGATTTATTTGGAGCAGGAAAAATGTTTTTACCACAAGTGGTAAAGAGTGCCCGCGTAATGAAAAAAAGTGTGGCTATTTTAACCCCATATATAGAGCAAGAAAAAGAAGACAGAAAACAAGCACACTTGGCAGCAGGAACAGTGAACGAAGAAACCGCTGGTGCAGCAAAAATATTATTGGCCACTGTTAAAGGAGACGTACACGATATTGGAAAAAATATTGTGGGCGTAGTACTAGGTTGTAATGGCTATGATATAGTAGACATGGGGGTAATGGTACCAGCAGATAAAATATTAGAAGCAGCAGAAAGAGAGAAAGCAGATATTATTGGATTGAGTGGATTGATTACGCCATCCTTAGATGAAATGGTGCATATCGCGCGTGAAATGAAGCGCAGAAATATGAAACAGCCCTTATTGATTGGCGGTGCTACAACTTCCAGAATGCATACAGCTGTAAAGATTGCACCAGAATACGAAAATGGTGTAGTGCATGTATTGGATGCCTCCAGAAGTGTAACCGTAGCTGGCTCTCTGTTGAACAAAGAACAAAAGGATCCTTTCTTACAAGAAATTACACAGGAGTACAGCAAACTAAAAGAAGGATTCGACAATAAAAAATCCGTAAAGCAATACCTGCCCTATGCAGAGGCATTGAAAAATAAAGTGGCCATTAATTGGGACAGTTATACTCCCCCTACACCCAGCTTTACAGGCACCAAAGTATTTGACCATTACGATTTAAATGAGTTAAGAACATTCATAGATTGGAAACCGTTTTTCATCACATGGGAAATGCATGGAAATTTTCCAGCCATCCTAACCGATGAAGTGGTAGGAACAGAAGCCACCAAATTATATAATGATGCCAATGCTTTGTTAGATAAAATCATTGCAGAAAAATGGTTGACGGCAAAAGGCGTGATAGGATTTTGGGAAGCAGCCAGCAATAATGATGATGTAGAAGTGCGTACTGAAAAAGAAAAAGTGCAATTGTGTTTTCATCGCCAACAAATCAAGAAAGCACCCGGACAACCCAATTTATCTTTGGCCGATTTTATCAGCCCAACAACTGCGAATAAAAAAGATCATATTGGTGCATTTGCAGTAAGCATTCATGGCATAGAACCGCATTTAGAAAAATTTGAAGCGGCACACGACGACTACAATAAAATTATGTTGCAAGCATTGGCAGATCGATTTGCAGAAGCCTTTGCAGAAGCATTGCACTTGCATACGCGTAAAGAATACTGGGGCTATGATGCACAAGAACAATTAAGCCCAGAAGAATTAATTAAAGAACAATACAAGGGCATCCGCCCCGCACCGGGCTATCCAGCTTGCCCAGACCATACAGAGAAATACAAGTTGTTCAACTTGTTAAGCGCACAAGACAATGCAGGAATCTCCTTAACAGAAAGCTTGGCCATGTATCCAGCATCATCAGTTTGTGGTTGGTATTTTTCGCATCCGCAGAGTCAGTATTTTGGAATTGGTAAAATTGAGCAAGACCAATTTAAAGACTATGCAGCCCGCAAAGGCATGGACGAAGCCACTGCGGAGAAATGGTTGAGGCCGATAATGTAAGAATTTTTGTCGTTTGTATTCGACATTTTAATAGTATATTTGTCGAATACAAACGACATTTATGGAAACCCTATTTAGTTTTCAGGCTGGCTTATTAAAAGGCATTCACAATAATTTTCGCAGGTACCTACATGCCAATATTAATTGGAACCAACGAATGATTGGTATTAAAGGCCCAAGGGGTTCTGGCAAAACAACCTTATTACTTCAATATTTAAAATTTGATTTAAAACAACCAGCAAATGCGCTTTATGTAACAGCAGATCATACATGGTTTTATAATCACACTTTATTAGAAACTGCAGAAGATTGGTATAAAATGGGAGGTCGTATTTTAATAATTGATGAAGTTCATAAGTATCCGAATTGGTCAAGAGAATTAAAAAATATTTATGATGGGTTTGCCGATTTAAAAATAATATTCTCCGCCTCAAGTGCACTAGATATATATAGAGGAGAAGCCGATTTAAGCAGAAGAGTGATTCATTATAGTTTAGCAGGATTATCATTTAGAGAGTTCATAGAGTTTTCAACACAACAAAAATTAAAAGCTTATTCGTTTAAAGACTTACTAAAAAATCATCACCAAATAGCAGTTAAAATAACAGAAGACCTACACCCCCTACCGCTATTCAAAAAATATTTACAGTATGGTTATTTGCCCATTACAGCGGAAGGTGAAAAAGAATATCCTATAAAGCTGAATCAAATCATCAATGCAGTAATTGAAACAGATTTAGCATTTATTGCATCTTATGGACCAGGCACTGCGCTAAAAGTGAAAAAATTAATTGCTGTAATTGCAGAGTCGGTTCCATTCAAACCAAATATTAGTGCATTAGCGCAAAAATTAGACATAAGTAGAGACAGTCTTTATACTTATATATCTCAGCTAACACAGGCAAGAATAATCAACACCTTACAAGCCTCGGGAAAAGGAATTTCAACTTTGCAAAAACCGGAAAAGATCTATTTAGAGAATACGAATCTATCATACGCATTAACGAGTTCCCCAGATATAGGTAATTTAAGGGAGACATTTCTCTTTAATCAATTGCAAAATGCTGGTTTGGTTGTATCTGCGCCTAAAGAAGGTGATTTCTTGACAGAAGGCTATCATATAGAAGTAGGCGGAAAAAATAAAACGGCTAAACAAGTGAAAGCAACTGAAAAACACATCATTGTAGCAGATGAAATTGAAATAGGAATTGGAACCAAAATTCCGTTATGGCTATTTGGGTTTATGTATTAAAATTATGGTTTTAGGCTTATTTATCTATCTCAATTCCATTATTACTAACATTAAATTTTATGTTTAAAAGTAAGTTGCGATTAGTTTCGATTTGATATCCTGAATTAAAGCATTCCGCATTGATTGAGTCAATAAAGTATTTACCAGTATGAACGTCCTTATAATACATATAATCATACTTGTAAAATATTTTATCTGATATCATTTTTGTAACACGATTTGCTTTCCATGTTTTGGTATGAAATAAATTGGTTGTAGCTCTATTGAGAGATTCAACTTTCATTTCCCAGACATACTTCAATCTAATAATTGAATAATCTAATTCTCTTATCCTGATTTCTCCTTTCAGGTATCCTCTTGCTAATCCTCCAACAGTTCTACCTAAAAATGAATCTTTAAAAGATTTATTTGGCATGAAACTTACAATATAAACAAGACCATATTTTTCATCCTTGTATTTGGAAATAAGTTTAAAGTCTAATCCTTTATTATTATTTCCGTCAATTGGCAACCCTTTTCGGAGCATATCAAACCATGGAATAATATCACCTGTACATAATCGGGGAACTCCAATAAAATTGGTGAAAAGTTTATCCTGATATAAAGTGTCTTTAATCCAATTTGGAGATTTCATGCTTTTATCAGCATTTCGATAATATACCTTTACAAATTCTTCAGCCTTTTCTTTTAAAGTGTCGTAATTATAAATTACTGAGGAAAATTTTAAATTTTGACTAAAAGAAAAATTGCCATAGTTATCCTCAAAGCGATTAGCTACCTGTTTAATTATTGCGTTTGCGCTCCTTGATTTCATTGCCTTACTTCTAACGATAATTTCAGGTAATAAGCTCTTTAATGGCTTCAAAAGCAACCGATTAACATGAAACAAATAAAACAGTTGTTCTTCATAACCAACTGCAGAAATTTTTACCTTTTTGGGGAAGCTTGAATTGGGAATAGAAAATGAGCCATCTTCATTTGAAACAATAGACATTTTATTTGTGTCATTCTCAATAAAAATGATTGTTGCAAATGGAATAGTTTCCTTTGAAATAGAATCAATGATTTTAAAATAAATAAGACTATCCTGTGATACACAATTTTTATTCAAAAGTGAATTATTGTATACATTGATAGGATTTCCCAATACTGCAAAATGAGAAAACATTGAATTAATTAGTAAAAACATTAGAATAAAAAAACCGAGTCTTAATTCATTATTAGTTTTATTTAACATAATAGTTTTTATGAAAGCAAAGATTAGAAAAGACATTGTTATTTAAGTTATTCGCATAGACTCAAATAACAATGTCAAAAAAACAAAAGAATCTTATTCTATTGTTCTAACAAGCACCACATGTTCCTAAATTTGCACCACCACAATGTGTTGAAATATCAGCGGTTTCACAGCTATCAGCTACCCACTGCACCCCGTACTGACCATTTGATAGAATTGGAGAATCGCAATAGCAAAGAATTTTACCTTCACTAATATCTCCACCGGTTGTTAATTTCATTTGAGCCCTTGTTAATAATTTAGTGAAATTAGATTCTGCCATTTTTAATTTTAAAGTGTTCATTTTGTTATTTATTAAATTGTTTATGGGTAAATCCTTATTAAAAAATAATTAACCCAATTAAATAGTTCTGCAGCTTAAAGCATCAGCAGATTGTTGGCCCACCAAACCACTTATTCGTCAATAAGTGAAGTACCATTTGGCTGTTCCTCTCGGGTACTAATCGAAAAGAAATCATTTATTTTCAACAAATTAGAAATATAATGACTGATAAAATGAAATTATCAAGATATTAATCTATAAAACCAAACAAAGTTGGTCTCAATTCAATATTAAGATTTTAAAGGCCTAATGTGTTAATTGATTATTTAAAATTTAATTGGAAAGAATCCAACAAACATATTTTAATTACAGATTAAATATCTTAAATATAGTTGAATATAAAAAAATATTACGGGGGGTATTTTTACCCCCAGCATCACCAGTTAACCTTATTATTCTGCTCGTTCTTGAAAGTCTTGAAATTGTAAGAAAATGTAAGCATGAAATACCTGCCTAAAACATTGGTATTCGTTTCAGTAATATTATTCCCGATAACATTTCTACTAAAATTATTGTTTCGATTGAGTAAGTCGCGAACAATAAATTTAATTTCACCCTTATCCTCTTTTAAAAAATAAACAGATATAGATGGATTGATAAACAAATTAACAGGCAAGGCTGGTAAATTTTCATAGACAATTTTATTTGCCAATAAAGTAGTGTTAAAAGAGACTTTTTTAAATAATCTAGCAGTTACTTCTACATCAAGATTCTGAACATTCGATAATACATCAGCAGTAAACTTATTCGTGAACCGATTGATATTAGCAGTATAAGAATAACTATAGTAAAGATTGAACTTGTCCTGCCAATTAAAACTGTTGCCTACAGTTGTTTTAAACACATTTACTTTCTGAGAAAATTCAGTTTCATTAAATACTGTAGGCGTAATCATATTTTGGTAACTCAGATTTAAGTTAACTGAGTGATTATAGCGGTTAATTTTTTGAAAACTCTTACTAATTCCCAATCTCATTACAAGTGAATGTCTATTTCCTGCATTCATTGATTTGATTTCCTGCTTACCATTACTCAAAATTTTAACAGATTGAATTATTGGATTTTGAGTATTTCCATATAATAATTCATAATTTAAATTGAGTTGTTTCTTAACAATAAATTTTCTAAATGTAATTTTGAATGTACTTGTTTTTTCGGCTTGTAATTTTAAATTGCCACTAAAAACAAAAACCGGATTTGTATTATCGACAATTGGGGTTAAGTCTTTAGCTAGTGGCAAATTGATTTGTTGATCAAATGAGAGTCTCAAACCTCCTTGTTTATAAAATGAGAAATATAATAATGAATAGATATAAGTATCTTTATAAT
>JAGOGG010000041.1 GCA_017996795.1 Sediminibacterium sp.
GCTTTTGTTAAAAGCGGGCCAAAGCCTTTTTATTTCAATACTTTCCAGCAAACTAGCTATGAATTCGGTTGGGCATTCCGAATAAGAGATTTCATAAATCTCTCTCAAAAAGTCTTGCCTTTTTTTCCTCAGATCTAACCCTGTAAAATGACTTACAACCCTTTTTTTGATATTTTTTGCTTTACCTACATAAATAACTTTTCCCAACTTATTATGGAAATAATACACCCCGGGAACTTCAGGTAAAGAATGAATAAAATGCCCCGGTAAATTGGGAGGCATTAATTGTTCTCGGTTCTCTTTTTGCAGCATTTCTTTTACCAAGCGTTCCCCATTATTTTGCAAAACCAGGTCTAATACTTTAGCGGTTGCCTTGGCATCACCCCCAGCCCGATGCCTATTTTCAATTTCAATATTGAGTTGTCTGCATAAATGCCCTAACCCATATTTGGGAAATCCAGGAAAAACTTTTCTGCTTAATCGGATGGTACAAAGCTTGGGAGTCTGCAAATCAAACCCTGCCTCTTTTAAATGATGTTTAACGAAGCTGAAATCAAAATTGACATTATGCGCAACAAATACCCTGTTTTTCAATAAGTTGTAAATTTGGGGCGCCACTTCATGAAAGGAGGGAGCCGCTTCAACCATGGCATTCGTTATGCCGGTCATTCCAATAACAAAGGGAGGTATGGGTTGATGGGGGTTTACCAATGTTTCATAAATACCCTCTACCTCCACCCCATTGTGCAACACGATTGCAATCTCTGTTATTCCATGTTGACTGGGAAATCCCCCTGTTGTTTCAATATCTACTACCGCAAATCGCATGGCTGCAAGATAAGATTTGTAATATTCTTATAGAAATTACAACTAATGATAAAAAATGTACTCTTAGTTGTAACAAATAAGTCAACTACCCGTTTATATTCTTGTTATGAGACATTGCAAAAACGAAACCCCCAAACTAATTACAAGCCCCATCATTATGGCTGGCTTGGTATTCGGACTATTTGCTTGTACTTCTCCAGAGCGAGCCGCAAAAATAATCGGCAAAAAAGCCACACAGAAAGTAACCCAGCTTTGTTTACCCAATCAAATTAATTCAGAAGCTTGTTTAGTAGAATTAGAGCAATTCCTAAGCCCACCCTCCTTTTCAGAATCAATTTCAGATAAAACAGAAATCATTTCTACCTGGTAATTCGCCCCCTATAATTTAGAAGATTACAACAAGCTCCTACAGTTTCCTTAAATTTGCAGCCAATTGATTTTATGGAGCTGAGTAAGAATTATATCCCTACAGAGATTGAAGCAAAATGGTACAAACACTGGATTAGCAAAAACTACTTCAGCAGCAAACCCGATGAAAGGGAACCCTATACCGTTGTAATTCCTCCCCCCAATGTAACTGGTGTATTGCATATGGGGCATTGTTTAAATAATACCATACAAGATATTTTGGTAAGAAGGGCAAGAATGCAAGGCAAAAATGCTTGCTGGGTGCCTGGTACCGATCATGCATCTATTGCTACAGAAGCAAAAGTAGTGGCCATGTTGCGTGAAAAAGGTATTGCCAAGTCTTCATTAAGTAGGGCGGAGTTTTTAGACTATGCTTGGGAATGGAAAGAGAAATACGGAGGAATTATTCTACAGCAGCTTCGTAAAATGGGCTGTAGTTTAGATTGGGATAGAACCAGTTTTACCATGGACCCCGATTATTATGATTCGGTAATTAATGTGTTCTTAGACCTTTATAAAAAAGGCTATATATACAGAGGGAAGCGAATGATTAATTGGGATGTGAAAGCCAAAACTGCCCTTAGTGATGAAGAAGTGATTTACAAAGAAGTTCAAAGTAAACTATACCATGTTAAATATCATTTAGAAAACGGAGGTACTATTACTATTGCTACTGTAAGACCTGAAACTATTTTGGGTGACGCAGCAATTTGCGTAAACCCCGCAGATGAGCGATACAAAATGCTCCATGGCCAATATGCATTTGTTCCTTTGATTAATAGAAAAATCAAAATCATTCCAGATGAATATGTTACCCTAGATTTTGGAACAGGTGCATTAAAAGTAACTCCTGCACATGATATGAATGATTATCAGCTGGGGCAGAAATACAATTTGGAAATCATTGATACCATGAACGATGATGGTACTATGAGTGATGCCGCTCAGTTGTATATAGGACTTGATCGCTTTGAAGTAAGAAAAAAGATTGTTGCCGATTTAGAAGCGGCTGGACATATTGATAAAATTGAAGAATACACCAATCAGGTAGGATTTAGTGAAAGAACCGACGCAGTAGTAGAACCACGTTTAAGTTTGCAATGGTGGGTTAGTATGAAAGATTTGGCGGCACCAGCGTTAACGGCAGTTATGGATGATGAAATTCATTTTCATCCTGCAAAGTTCAAAAACTTATACCGCCATTGGATGGAAAATGTAAAAGATTGGTGCATCAGCAGACAATTGTGGTGGGGACATCGCATACCTGCGTGGTATACCCAAGACGGGCATTTTGCAGTAGCCAAAACAGCGGAAGAAGCATTAACAGAATTAAAAACTACTTCAGGAAACGCTTCTTTAACCGTTGCTGATATTTATCAAGATCATGACTGTTTAGACACTTGGTTCAGTAGTTGGCTTTGGCCTTTTGAAGTGTTTAAAGGATTAAGCAAGCCAAATAATGAAGAAGTTAATTATTACTACCCTACTAGTACCTTAGTTACTGCACCTGAAATTATTTTCTTTTGGGTTGCCAGGATGATTATGGCTGGCTATGAGTACAAAGGCGCAAAACCTTTTAATGACGTCTATTTTACTGGAATCGTAAGAGATAAACTAGGAAGAAAGATGAGTAAGAGCTTGGGGAACTCGCCAGACTTACTTGGTTTGATTGATCAATATGGAGCGGATGCGGTTAGATTTGGTATTTTAATTGCATCTCCTGCAGGTAATGATATATTATTTGATGAATCGGCTTTAGAACAAGGAAGAAATTTTAATAATAAACTCTGGAATGCGTTGAAGTTGGTAAAAATGTGGGAAGCGCGTTTAGCCAGCTCTTCAACAGGTACCGACTCGGAAGAAGCAGCTTTTGCTATTAATTGGTTTGAAAATAGGTTGAACCAAGTAAGTGTTGAAGTGGATGAATTAATGACTCAATTTAAATTGAGTGAAGCATTAAAAACCATTTACTCTTTAATCTGGGACGATTTCTGCAGCTGGTATTTAGAATGGGCAAAGCCAGGGTTTGAGCAGCCTGTAGACCCTAAAGTGTACCACAAAACAATTGAATTCTTTGAGAAATTAATGGAATTATTACATCCCATTATGCCTTTTATTACGGAAGAAATATTCCATTTACTAAAAGAGCAAGAAGAAGATTTGACGGTTAAATTACAAGGGAAACCCAACCCTGCAGATGAGCATATACTTTCAGCTGGTAGTTTATTAAAGGAGGTAATTACCAAACTAAGAGATGCTAGAAATAAAAATCAATTAAAGCCCAAAGACCCTGTGGTATTGCATATCATGGCTGATAACACCAATGGGTATAAAGCCATAGAACCTATTTTAATGAAGCAGGTGAATGCAAGCAAAGTGGTTTACACTTCATCTGCAGTAGCGAATACTATTGTAGTAAATATTGAAAAAGATAAATTCTTTATTGAAGCAGAACAACAACTAGACACTGCTGCCATTAAAGAGCGGCTTTTAAAAGACCTTGAATACGAACAAAATTTTCATGCTTCAGTCATGAAAAAATTGAGCAATGAAAAATTTGTACAAAATGCAAAGCCAGAAATCATTGCATTGGAAAGAAAAAAACAAGCTGACGCAGAAGCAAGAATTAATACGATTGAAGAAAGTTTGAAATCATTGTAATGGTTAGAATTGCCACACTAGACGACATCCCTGCTATTCAGCAGATTGCTTATAAAACATGGCCCTCTACATATGGGGGTATTATATCAGAGGAGCAGATTAAGTATATGTTAGACTTAATGTATAGCACTGAATCTTTGGTACAACAAATGACTAAAGGCCACCAGTTTTATTTATTTGAAACAGCGTCCATACAACCAAACGAAAATGATGTGATTGGATTCGCTTCTGTTTCAAACGAGTTGGAAGGCGTTTTCAAATTAAATAAATTATACATCATACCCTTGGCACATAAAACAGGTGCAGGCAAAGCACTTTTAACTGCGGTGAAAGCATACGCGAAGGAAAACGGGGGCAAACAATTGATTCTTCAAGTGAATAAGCAAAACCCCGCAATTGATTTTTACAAACGACAAGGCTTCAGTATATTATCTGAAAATATTTTTGAATTAGCACATGGATTTGTGATGGATGATTACATCATGGGGATTGACTTATAATTAGGTCCCACAATAAGTGGCATAAAAACCATCTCCATTTTCAGGAGGTGCCTGATAATTTTCAATATTTTTCGTTGACACATAAGGCGTCTGCAATACTTGAAGAAAAGCATTGAAGGAAGATAAATCTCCAGTAAACGCTACCGAATCCAATACTTTTTCTACCCAATGATTTCTAGGAATCACCAATGGGTTTTGAAATTGCATCAATTCTTTAGCTTGGGCAAGACTGATACCTTGTTTAGCCAATAAAGCTTCGCGCTTTTTTAGCCACTCTCCAAAAAATGAACCAGCATAAATCCCTTCAGGGGAAAGAACAGATTGAATTTGAAGAAATGAATTGGTATAATCTGCTTGGTTCTCTTTCATCCAATTTAATAATTCTTTGATTAAATCAACTACTTCATCAGACAATTGATTTTTTGAGAACCCAATCTTGGCAGCCATCATAGCAGTATACTCCTGTGTATATAAATCGGGAAACAAATTCAACACTTCTTTTGCCAATTCAACCGATTGTTCTTGGTTGTCATGAATGATGGGCAACAAAGCATTGGCTAGGCAGCTTAAGTTCCAATGTGCAATACCAGGTTGATTGGCGAAAGCATACCTACCATTGGTATCAATAGAACTAAATACTTTTGCGGGATCATATCCATTCATAAATGCACATGGACCATAGTCAAATGTTTCACCTGCAATAGACATATTATCAGTATTCATCACGCCATGAATAAACCCTACCCGCATCCAATGAACTATTAAATGTACTTGTTGAATCAATACTTCTTTTAATAAGGATAAAGCTGGATTTTCTACTGCTGCTAATGGGTAATGTCTTGCCAGCGTATAATAGGTGTAGGCTTTTAAATCTTCTTTGGTCAAATAATGATTTACGTATTCAAAGCTTCCAACTCTTATATGGCTTTGCATAATCCGAGTTAAAATTGCACCATCTTGAATTTCTTCTCTGTAAACTTTCTCACCTGATTTTACAATTGCCAAACTTCTAGATGTTGGAATACCCAATCCATGCATTGATTCGCTGATTAAATACTCTCGCAACATTGCCTTAAGTGTAGCTCTACCGTCTCCCCTTCTTGAATAAGGCGTAGGGCCTGATCCTTTTAGTTGTATGTCGAATCTTTGGAGACTGGGGGTTATATGCTCCCCCAATAAAATAGCCCTGCCATCTCCCAGCATGGTAAAATAGCCAAATTGATGACCAGCATATGCTTGTGCCATTGGTTCTGAGCCTTCAGTCAATTGGTTTCCACTAAAAATTTGCTCAAGCTTACTTGAACTATTTTCAGACAAATCAACTGATAGTCCAAGATCATTTGCCAACGAATGATTAAACAATAATAACCCTGGAGATTGAACAGGTGTTGGTTTTACCCATTCAAAAAATGATTCCCCCAATGATTGGTAACTGTTGTTAAAATTGAAAATGGCGCTAGACAATGGAACTTATTTTAAATGCAAATTAATTAATCAATGAACCAATACATGTGTTTGTTTAATCACACCCATCACAAATACCGATTGTACATGACCTATATTTTCAGCCTGAGATAATTTATTTACATGAAAATCATAATACGCATCCATGCTTTCTGCAACAACTTTTAACATGAAATCAAATTCTCCTGAAATATTGTAACATTCAATTACTTCATTTAATTCGTGCATTCGTTTAATAAACTTTCCACCTGCGGTTTTATCGTGTTGCTTTAATGAAACATAACAAATCACCATTAAACCCTTTTTTACTTTGGTATGATCTACCAAAGTGGCATATTGTTTAATGACACCCGATTCTTCCATTCGCTTAATACGCTCATGAACAGGTGTAGTACTTAAATGAACCTGATCAGCAATTTCCTTAACGGTAGCTCTGGCATTTTGCTGTAATAATTTTAAAATGGCAATGTCTTTTGAATCCAAAGAAAGAGAAACAGTGGATTCGGCTTTTTTAATTGGTCTGGGCATGGCATTATGCTATTATGTTCTTTAATAGTGACACAAAATAGATATTTATTCTTTATTTATAAAAAATTATGCGCTTTTATTCTTTAAAATTAGCTTTGCGCTACAATAAAATACTATTATGTCTACATTAACATCTACTATTGATTTCAGCCTGCCTTATAAAGTGGCTGATATTAGCTTGGCCGATTGGGGTCGTAAAGAAATTCGTTTAGCAGAAGCGGAAATGCCAGGATTGATGGCTTTACGTGCTGAATATGGTGCTTCTCAACCTTTGAAAGGTGCAAGAGTAGCTGGTTGTTTACATATGACCATTCAAACTGCTGTTTTAATTGAAACCTTAGTTGCATTAGGGGCAGAAGTAAAATGGAGTTCTTGTAATATATTTTCTACACAAGATCAAGCTGCTGCTGCAATTGCTGCTGCTGGAATTGGTGTATTTGCTTGGAAAGGTCAAACCCAAGAGGAAGCTGATTGGTGTATTGAGCAGACTTTGTTCTTTGGAGGTGCTGATCGTCCATTAAATATGATTTTAGATGATGGTGGAGATTTAACTAATATGGTTTTTGATAAATACCCTGAGTTAATTGCTCATATTAAAGGTTTATCTGAAGAAACTACCACAGGTGTTCACCGTTTATATGAGCGTATGGCTAAAGGTACTTTACCTATTCCTGCTATCAATGTGAACGACTCTGTTACCAAATCTAAGTTTGACAACAAATATGGTTGTCAAGAGTCTTTAGTAGATGCAATCCGCAGAGCTACCGACGTAATGATGGCTGGTAAAGTTGCTGTTGTTGGTGGATATGGTGATGTTGGTAAAGGTTCTGCACTTTCACTTCGTGGCGCAGGCTGCAGAGTAATTGTTACTGAAATTGACCCTATTTGTGCATTGCAAGCTGCAATGGACGGATTTGAAGTAAAGCCAATGGCAGTTGCTGTTGCTGAAGCTGATATTGTGGTTACTGCATCAGGTTGTAGAGACTTGATTACAGAAAAACATTTCCGCTTAATGAAAGACAAAGCAATCGTTTGTAATATTGGTCACTTCGATATTGAAATTGATATGGCTTGGTTAAACGCTAACTACGGCAATACAAAAGATACCATTAAGCCACAAGTTGATTTATACAATATTGACGGTAAAGACGTAATTGTATTAGCCGAAGGTAGATTAGTAAACTTAGGTTGTGCTACTGGCCACCCATCTTTTGTGATGAGTAACTCATTCAGTAACCAAACTTTGGCTCAAATTGAATTGTGGATGAACCATAAGAACTACGAGAACAAAGTGTACGTTTTACCTAAGCATTTAGATGAAAAAGTAGCTCGTTTACACCTTGCAAAAGTTGGTGCTCAATTAGATGAATTAACCGATGAGCAAGCTGCTTACTTAGGCATCAGCAAAAACGGTCCTTTCAAATCTGATATGTACCGTTACTAGTATTTTTATTCTAGAATAATATGGCGCCCCGAGTAAACTCGGGGCGTTTTTATTTGATTGATTTGTATAGATTATTTATGATTACAATCATTTTTATAATTAGCGCATACTTTAATATATTTAGAAAAAAATACAATTCCCCCTTGGTTTAATGAAGTGTAATATTAACACAATGAAATTTATTGCAAATCTTCTTAGTTTATTTTTATTAGTATTTATATGGAGTTGTACAAGCAATCAAGACAATATTGATTGGAATACCAAAGAAAGCTTTGTAGATACTGCGCTAAACCAAATTAGTCAGCAGAAAAACACTACAAAAAGAAGTGAAATCTTATTCATTGATTCAATTTTAAAAGGGAAAAAACTGAATTTAAAACAACAAATTCAGGTTTATGCATACAAATCTGGCATTTTTTGTTATCATTTACAAAAGCCTGATTCTGCAAAATTGTATGCCGACTCAATGTTGTATTTATTACGAGATAAAGACCCACAGAATTATCCAAATGCATTTACGTATACCTATTATGCAAATGGCGATGCTATGTATGCAAATAACCAATTTAATGAAGCATATACTTATTATTATAAAGCTAGACAGTTTAATTCTAATATAAAAGACTATTGCGCATTAAAAGAATACAGCTATAGAATTGGAATGATACTTTATAAACAGCGTAAATTCAAAGACGCTGCCAAAAGCTTTCAACAAAGTTTATTTGAAGCTAACTTATGTGATATCAATAAACAATTCTCTAATTATTATAGAAAACAAGAACTACAAAATAATATTGCGCTGAGCTATTATATGCAGGGCAATAATGATAGTGCATTAACCTATTATCAAAAAGCAATTGATTATATAACTTCCCACCAAAAAGCCGATACTTCAACTTTTTTTTATGATGAAATGGCCAAAGGTGTGGTGTATGGTAATATTGGAGATTTATATAAAAAAGCTGGTAACCTTAAAGAAGCAGAAAACTACTACCAAAAAAGCATTAATATCAATTTACATTCGGGAAGAGAAACCATTGATGCTCAATTCAGCTATTTAAAATTGGCTGAATTATATGCTGAACAGAAAAAAATTAAGCAATTAGGGTTGGCATTAACAGAAATAAGAAAATCAATGGATGAATTACCCAATTCGAAAGGGGAAATAAAGTGGAATAAACTATCCTGGATATACCATGATTTTTTAAACAATAGAGAAAAAGCTTATTCACATTTAACTAGGCACCAAGTATTACAGGAAGAGGATAACAAATTAAATAAACTGATTTACGAAGTAGACATCAATAAACAGCTAGAATTATTAGAACAACAAAACCAACTCCATTTGGCACAACATGAAAATGAAGTAGCTAGAACTTACCTTATTTCTATAGGTGTAATTTTATTCCTTATCATCCTATTGAGTATAATACTTGGAAGAAATTGGCTTCATTCTCGCAAACATATTGCTAAACTTAAAGACTTAAACGAAACAGTAAATACTCAAAATGAGCAGCTTGAAATTGCCATGAGCGCTTTACAAAAAACCATTTCAGAAAAAGACAGTATATTAAAATTAGTTGCACACGATTTACGAACTCCAGTTGCTTCCATACCTACAATGGTTGAAATTATTATTGCTGAAGAAGATGAAGCACAAAAATTAGAATACCTTGAAATGATCAAATCTGCATGCAATAGTTCTTTAACATTGATTGCAGAAATTATGGCTACAGCAGATATTAGTAATAAAAATATTGAAAAAGAACCCACCCTACTCAATGAGTTTATTAATGATTGTGCCGCAATATTAGAGTTAAAAGTAAAAGAGAAAAATCAACATTTAATAGTTGAGTTAACGGCATTGGAAACTACGGTCATGTTGAATCCCGAGAAAATGAAAAGAGTGGTGTTTAACCTGGTAACCAATTCGGTTAAGTTTAGTAAAAAAGATACTACAATCAAATTAACCGCATCTATTAATGGCAATAAAGCAATTATAGAAGTAACCGATCAAGGCATTGGTATTCCTGAAAAATTACTACCAGAAATATTTAATATTTCAAAATCAGGGAAGCGAAAAGGTACAGAAGGAGAAAAGTCTTATGGATTAGGTTTAAATATTTGCCGGAGAATTGTTGAAGCGCACGATGGGCAAATCAGTGTTAAAAGTGAAGAAAATAAGGGTAGTACTTTTATTGTAGAACTACCCCTAACTTAAAGCTATTGGCTTAATAAAGCGTACAACTCATCTTTCAAGTGTAATCGTTTTTTCCTTAACCCTGTTAACACTTCATCAGAAGGGGTCTCCACTCCTGACTCAATTCTGTGCACTGCATGGTTCACTTCATCATATTCGTCTGAAAGTTTTTTAAAGTGCGTATTGGCTACCTTTAATTCAGAAATTTTTGAATCAAATTCAGGGAATTCATGGTGTAAGTCGTGTTTTTCCATTATGTTGTATTTTTATAGTTTAAAGTTATTCATGTTCCCAATTCAATAAAATGATATATATCAGGTCTTTTGCCAAATGGATGGTTATCTGCATACTGATTGCAATATTGGCAGGATCTGGATCAGCTTTATTTTTGGTTTTGCTTGATTATTGCACTCAAATTAGGATGCAGCACCGTTTTTTGATTGCATTATTGCCAATTGCAGGATTAATCACAGCACTTATTTACCAGACGGCAGGGAAACCGTCTTCTTCAGGAAATCAAATGATCGTAGAAAATATCCTG
Source organism: Sediminibacterium sp. (assembly GCA_017996795.1). Lineage (GTDB taxonomy): Bacteria > Bacteroidota > Bacteroidia > Chitinophagales > Chitinophagaceae > Sediminibacterium. The sequence goes on from JAGOGG010000041.1 coordinate 10,575, forward strand.
CAACCATCAAAGCCGGTTTTACCATTTTTGATGGCTCCTTTCATTTTTGCTACTACCCTTCTTTCGCATTTATTTGGTGCATCTGCAGGTAGAGAAGGAACTGCCTTACAAATATCTACCGGCTTATCGGATCAATTAACAAAGCCTTTTAATCTCTCTGATAATGAAAGAGCTTTGCTACTATTGGCTGCAGTTGCTGCTGGTTTTGGATCAGTATTTGGCACACCAATAGCAGGGGCTATTTTTGCGTTAGAATTTGCTACTAATAAAAAAGCAGTTAGTCTTTATTCAATTCTTTTGGTTTTTGTTTGTGCGTTTTTAGCACATTGGGTTTGCTTGGCATGGGGAGTGGTGCATACGGAATATTTAATCAAACAATTACCGAAAATTAGTTTCATCAACTTGCTATTCATCGTACTTGTTTCAATCATTTTTGGATTAGTAGCATTTGCATTTAAAACCGGTTTACATTACTTTAAAGTAAAGGCAAGCACCTATCTGCCAAATGAATTATGGAGGTCGGTTATTGGGGGTGCATTTATTGCATTAATCGTATATGTAACAAATGGTTTTGACTTTATTGGTTTAGGTATTGAATCGATGGTAAGGGCTTTTGATACCCCCGCACACCAATATGATTTTGCAATTAAAATGTTTCTCACCATTCTTACATTAAGTGTTGGTTTCAAAGGTGGTGAAGTAACTCCATTGTTTTTTATAGGGGCCACATTGGGAAGTGGACTTTCATTGGTTTTACCTTTGCCCATTTCATTTTTAGCGGGAATGGGAATGGTTTCGGTATTTGGTGCTTCAGCCAAAACACCTTTGGCAGCAGCTTTACTTGCCTTAGAGCTTTTTGGCAAAGAATATTTTATTTATTCTTTTGCTATTTGCATAATAGCTAGTTTTATTGCTGGTAAAAAATCAATTTATCAACCATTATAAAATGAACTGGCAACCCAATTTTTTAGAAAACGAATTTGTAAAACTAGTACCACTTGCAGCGTCGCATTTTGAACAATTGTTCGCAGTTGCGTCTGACCCGCTTATATGGGAACAGCACCCAAACAAGAATCGTTATCAATTAAATGTATTTAAGAACTTTTTTGAGGGGGCCATCCTTTCTAAAGGGGCATTTTTGATAACAGATGCAAAAAACAATGAGGCAATTGGCAGTAGCCGATTTTGCAATTACAATCCAGACAAAGATTCCATAGAAATAGGGTATACATTTTATGCAAGAAAATGCTGGGGAAAACCATACAACCGATCGACTAAACAATTAATGATCAATTATGCACTTGAAAAAGTGAACGCAATTCATTTTTATGTTGGTGCTGAAAATATACGTTCTCAAAAAGCTATGGAAAAGCTTGGGGCCATCAAATTAGGGGAATTGCTCATGCCTTATTACGGGGAACCAGATCGATTGAATTTTCAATACCAAATAGACCGACATTTATGGGAAGCAAATTTTTAAAGTAGCAAACTAATCAATGAAAGAGCATAATAATAGACCAGCACAAGCTAAAATATTAAGAAACTTTAGAAAGTTGCACAGAATTACTGGAGCTTTGCTATTTGTTTTCTTTTTTATAATAGCTATTACAGGTTCCTTACTAGGTTGGAAAAAGAATAGTGGAGAATTGATTATGGCTAAATCGTATAAGGGTAGTTCTACACAATTGAAAGATTGGCTGTCAATTGATAGTTTATATCAAAATGCCTGTACTTATTTAAAAGACTCTGTTTCAAATAGTCTCTCAACAGAGATAGATAGAATAGATATTAGAAAGGATAAAGGCATGGTTAAATTTGTTTTTGCCAATCACTTTACTGGATTACAAATTGATGGTGCTACAGGACAGATTTTGCATGTTGAAAAAAGAAGAGCCGACTACATTGAAAAAATTCATGATGGTTCTATTATTGATTTTTATTTTGGCTGGGATGGTTATTTCAAGTTGGTCTACACTAGTATAATGGGACTGGCATTGATACTATTTACCATAACTGGTTTTTGGCTTTGGTATGGGCCCAAACGCATGAGAAAGCATTCCTAAATTTACAGTATGACTGCTACAGATATTTGGATGCTTATAGCCGGATTAGGATTATTCCTGTATGGCATGTTTCATTTAGAAGAATCCATGAAACAAATGGAAGGCCGATCCTTTAAATTGTTTCTGCAGAAAAATACCAAAAACAAATTCAAAGCTATTCTAAGTGGCACCATTGTAACGGGAGTGCTTCAAAGCAGTTCTATTGTAAACCTAATGGTCTTGTCTTTTGTGGGAGCTGGCATTTTATCTATGCGAAATGCAATTGCAGTTGTATTAGGCGCCAATATAGGGGGAACTTTTAATAGTTGGCTGGTTGCTTTATTAGGATTTAAAGTAGAACTAAACAATATTACCCTGCCCTTGATTGGGATTGCAGGTAT
>JAGOGG010000221.1 GCA_017996795.1 Sediminibacterium sp.
TTCAAAAATCAGAAAAATATCGCCTGCCCAAGACGCAATAAAAGCCAATATGATTGCTGGTTTTGAAATAGGACGGGTGGACAAAATATTCCCTTCGTAATCCATTTTTGGCCCTGTTGTTTCAGCAGTAAAAGGTGTGGATAATGCTTTATAAAGATACACCATTAAAAGAGGCATCAGTAGAGCCTTGGTAAACTTTGAAACTGCTGTCCACTCAAATGCAAGTAAAGAGCAGTGAATGAATAGCACAATCAAATAATAGGGTGCTGGAATTTTTTTGAAATTCATGTGAAATTTATTTAATACAATACTAGCAATTCGCGTTCAAAATTGCACTTTCCTTTCTAATATAGTTTTTTCCCTAATTCCTACTTAAATTTGTATTCTATGCAGATGGACGATGATTCTTTTTTTGCCTTTTGGCAAGAAAACAGTGAAAAAGAAAAAAGCAGCCGAAAAGCTTTCATGCTGGGCCTTTCTTCAGGGTTTGCCATTGGGGTTGTTGTGCTTGCCTTTATTTTATCTGGTTGGTATAAACGTGCCACTATGGAAGCCAACAGCAAAATGAGTGCATTTGTACTTTTCATGGCCATTTTAGGCATTTCTATATTCTTTGCATTCATGTATCGTAGGTTTAAATGGGAAATGAACGACCAACGATTTCAAGAAATTTTAGCTAAAAAACAAAAATTAAATACCAATGATGCAGCCATAAATAAAGGTTCTGCGTCTTAAAAAGAAAACTGAGAATGAAAAAATCACTGATTGCATTGGGTTTACTGATCACTTTTGCTGTTTTGTCTTGTGGAAAAACCCAAGATACTGGCTGTACACCAGTTGCAGTTGCTGCTGAAAAAGACGCCATGGTAAAATTTTGTACCGATAATAGCATCACTTATACCGAGCATCCAAGTGGTTTATTATATCAAATCATTAATCCTGGTACCGGTGCTACCTTAGATGCATCTTCTACGGTTTCTGCCATTTACACAGGTAAATTCCTTACTGGTGTTACATTTGAAGCCAATGCTACACCAGCTACTTTTGGACTCAATCAGGTGATTGAAGGCTGGAAGATTGGGATACCTTTGGTTAAAAGAGGCGGCAGAATCCGCCTGATTATTCCTTCTGCATTGGCTTATTCCTGCGTAGGTAGAGGCTCTATTCCACCCAATACCCCTCTTTACTTTGATGTTACTGTGAATTAATCACTCATTCCCCTATCTTTGCCGTCCTGAAAAAATCAGGAATAAAACTTCGTAAACCGTTACTAATATGCAACTGAAAGGTTTAGTGCGTTTTTTTGCCATAGCACTTACGTTAATTTGTCTTTACCAGTTATCATTCACTTGGTTTGTAAACAGCCATGAATCTGCAATGGAAAAGAAAGCCACAGAGTGGTTAAAACGTTTCCCAACTGCAGAGCAGCAATATCCAGGCAACAAGGAATTGCAAGCTGCTTACACCGACTCTTTAGAAGACCTAAAGAAAACAAGATTACTTCGTTTGTTAGACAGTACCAAAGACACCAAATTGGCTTTTGGTTTAACTACTTATCGTAGTGCCAAAGAAAAAGAATTGATGTTGGGTCTAGACTTACAAGGTGGTATGAGTGTAACCATGGAAGTAGGCTTAGATGGCTTAATTAAGTCACTAAGTAATTATACCAAAGATGCTAATTTCAACAAGGCTTTAGATGCTGCTGTTGCAAGAAAAGCCAACAGTGGTGCAGATTTAATTACTTTATTCTTAGAAGAGTATAGTAAAGTAAGCCCTGAAGGAAAATTGGCACCATTCTTTACAACAAAAAGTGCTTCTGCTGTAAAAATTGAAGATTCTAATGCCAAAGTAGAAAACTATTTGCGCAAGCAAGCAGAAGCAGCATTCAATAATACATTTAGAATTTTAAGAACCAGAATCGATCGTTTTGGAGTATCATCAAACAATATCAACCCTGATCCTGCCAAAGGCAGAATCAATATTGAATTAGCTGGTGTAAACGATAAGGATCGTGTAAGAAATTACTTGCAGTCTACAGCCAATCTTCAATTCTTTGAAGTGTATACTTGGGAGAATAAAGATGTTCAATCAGGTATTGTTGCTGCAGATAAAGCGGTTCAAGATTATTTAACTGGTGCAGATAAAGTAGCAACTGTTGTTGATACAACTAAAGCAAGTTCTGCGGTTCAGCCAAAAGGAGATACCAGCAAAACTGCTACTATTTCTTCTTTGGCAAGTAAAGCAACTCCAGCTAAAACCGATTCTGCTGCTATCAAAGCAACGGAGAATCCAATTCTTCGTTTAATGCAGATTACTCAGCCTTATCAAGCTGAAAATGGTCGTCCGGTTTACCCTGCTGCTTTAGGATATATTCAATCTAAAGATACAGGCACTTTAAATGATTACTTGGCAATGGAATCTGTTAAAAGCAAGTTCCCTTCTAACTTAGTTTTCATGTATGGTAAAGCTGAATTAGACGATCCAAAAGCAAAAGATATTCTTACTTTATATGCAGTTAAAACCTTAGATAATGGTCAGGCTGAATTAGAAGGCGACCGTATTGCTGGTGCTTCTCAAGATTACGATGAGCGTGGAAGAATTGCTATCAAAATGAATATGGACAAAGTTGGTTCTAATATTTGGGCTAAAATGACTACAAGAAATGTAGGTAAGCCTATAGCAATAGTATTAGACAATTTTGTTTACTCTGCTCCTAATGTAAATGATCCTATCACTACTGGTAATTCACAAATCAGCGGTAACTATACTATTAAAGAAGCACAAGATTTATCAGAGATTTTAGAGAGTGGTAAATTACCTGCTCCTGCTAAAATTGTTCAGAGCCAAACAGTAGGGCCAACTTTGGGTAGTGAATCTATTAAAGGAGGTGCAATGTCTTTTGGTATTGCTTTCTTGGTGATTTTTGCTTTGATGTTATTGTATTTTAACACTGGTGGATGGGTTGCCAATATTGCCTTGATTTTAAACTTATTATTTACTATTGGCGTATTAAGCGCACTAGGCTTTACGTTAACCGCTCCTGGTATTGCTGGTTTGGTATTAACCATTGGAATGGCAGTAGATACCAACGTAATCATTTTTGAGCGTATCAAAGAAGAGCTAACCAAGGGTAAAAACTATTCTGCAGCTGTTAATGAAGGCTACAAGCGTTCTTTGGCTCCTGTTTTGGATGGTCATATCACTACCCTATTGACTGCTATTATTCTTGCTTACTTTGGTTTAGGACCAGTATTAGGATTCGCTACCACTCAAATCATAGGTATCTTATTATCCTTATTCTGTGGAATCTTAGTATCACGTTTAATTTCTGATTGGTACACCAACAAGAACAGACACTTTGAATATTTTACTGGTATTTCTAAAAAGATATTCAACCATGCCAACTTCAAGTTTATTGAATACAGAAAGTATGCTTACATGCTGTCTGCGGTAATCTTTGTAATGGGTATTGCTTCTTTCTTCCATGGT
>JAGOGG010000042.1 GCA_017996795.1 Sediminibacterium sp.
GCCAAAAACAATTTACTTGAACATGATGAATAGTACCCAATACCTGCTGTTGCAATAATTCATGAATCAGTTTCACTGGCGGATTAAACCGATTTTGCATGACCGAAAAAATTTGTTTTCCAGTTTGTTTAGATACGTTTTGCATTTGAAGAACGTCTGCCCCTAAAAGTGCAATGGGCTTTTCAACTAATACATGATAACCTGCTTGCATAGCTTCAATAGCTTGCGCTGCGTGCAATCCGTTGGGGGTGGCTATTACCACTATATCTAGATGTTGAACAGCTGCATATAATGCTGAGGCAGTTTCGAAGAATGGAACCCCATATTGGTCTCCGAATATTTTGGCACGGTGTAAATTAATATCTACTACTGCAACTAATTTGCCTACACGGGTAATTTGTGTAGCATGTTCTGCAGCAATATTGCCACAACCAATCAGTGCAAAATGAATAGGACTATACATTAAAAAAATAGGCTGGCTGCTTTAGTTAAACTTTCAGGCTTTCCTACATCTAGTAATAATGCACCTGTATGATCAAAGCCATAAATATCTTCTGTAGCACACAAGTCTAGATAAACATCTACCATCGAAAATTTTCCTTCTTGTTTTATTTTGGCGAAGAGTGTTTGTTGTACAACATGAATTCCACTAAATGCTCTACTGTGTAAGCCACTGGTATCAAGACCTGCAGGCTTTACTTCTCCAGTGCCTTCGTGCTTCCATCCTTTTAATTTGCTATCAGTTCCAAATAAAAAATACCTGGAAGTGGTTCTTTGCGATACCGCCAGTGTAGCCAAGGCATTGGTTTGCTTATGTTGCTGTATCATTTGATCAAGCTGCATATTGGTTAAAATATCTGCATTCATGATGACTACTTGTTCTTCGCCTTTAAAAAAAGGTGCTGCTTTTTTTAAGCCACCGCCTGTTTCTAATACTTCGTCGGTTTCGTCTGATATAGTAATAGAAGACCCCCATCCATTGTTGGTTTCAATTGCTTCAATTATTTGACTGGCAAAATGGTGCACGTTTACTACTACTTCCTTAATGCCGTATTGTTGCAAGTACAAAATATTTCGTTCTAATAAAGATTTCCCATTTACTAGTGCCAATGCCTTGGGATGCTTGTCTGTCCAAGGCTTTAGCCTACTCCCTAACCCTGCTGCAAAAATCATTGCTTTCATACGTTGCTTTATTTAACCCAGTTAGCGCTATTGGTATGTGTTAAATTAACTTTCAATTTGTATTTATTTCTTAAGTGTCTTGCTGTTTGTTCTGCCGCATATACACTTCTATGCTGTCCGCCAGTGCAACCAAAATTGATCATTAAATTAGCGAAGCCCCTGCTTAAATATTCTTCTACCGTTATATCGATCAAATCCCAAACACTGTTTAAATATTTATCCATTTTAGTTCGCTGCTCTAAAAAATCTTGTACAGGTTTGTCTTTACCTGTTAGCTTTTTATACTCATCAAATCTTCCTGGATTTAAAATACCGCGCATGTCAAACATAAAGCCTCCGCCATTTTCTGTATCGTCTACTGGTATGCCTCGCTTGTAACTAAAACTATTTACTTCAATAGTTAATGGAGTATTTTCATTGGCTTGTGGAGCAACAAATTTGTTGATCATATTTTGGTCTACCACTAGTTTTAATACCCTGTCAAATTCAGGTGTAACAATCCCTACACGTTTATGATCAATAAAAAATTTAAGGTTTTGCAAAGCCAATGGTATGCTCGCTAAAAAATGTGCTTTTCGCTCAAACAAGCCCCTAAATCCATAAGCACCCAATACTTGCAACAAACGAATCAATACATACCCATTGTATTGACTTACAAAGGTAATTCGGTCTACTGGCTCGTCTAGCAATGGATCTACTTGATCCATATAATACACTAATAAACTGTCTTTCCATTCTTCACTTAATTCTGCTTTTGCTTGCCACAATAAAGAAGCCACATCGTATTGCAATGCACCTTGCATACCTCCTTGATAATCTATAAAGTGTACCTGATCATTTTGTACAATAATATTCCTGCTCTGGAAATCGCGGAACATGAAAAACTTATTCTGCGTTCTAGTTAAATAAGTACTGAGTGCATCAAAATCGTCTAGCATTGCCTGCTTATCGTAAGGCAATTGCAGGGTATCTAAAAAATAATATTTAAAATACAAGAGGTCACTCATGATGGCCTGCTTGCCAAATTCTTTTGCAGTTAAACACCAACTATAATCTAACCCTTTATGTCCTAACACTTGTACTTTGGCCAATTGCGCTAAGCTCTGCTGAAATAATTGATACGAATAATCGCCATGTCCGTGAGCTTCCAATTTATTCAATAATGAGTCTGTGCCTAAGTCTTCTTGTAAATAAATGGTATTGGTTTCATTCACCCCTAAAATAGCTGGAACAGGTAAATTGGCTTGCTTAAAGTGTTTACTGAAGTAAACAAATGTGGCGGTCTCTTTTGTATTGATATTGTAAGTGGCTATAAATGTTTGCTCACCTGCATATACCCTAAAATAAATTCGGTCGCTTCCACTTTGTGGTAGTTTTTCAATTCGATCGGGTGCCAGCCCTACTGCTTGCTGACAAAGTGCTTCAATTGCTGCTATAACTGATTCCATTAAACCTTGCTGTTTTAACGAAAATAAAGCTAAGTCTTCAAAGCAAGGGCATCAATCAGGGTTTAAGCCCAAATACATTTACTTGGCGATAATCGTCTTGCGCATAACGCTTGCGCATCAGCACCAATTCGGTAATGGTAAACAATGCCGCAAAACAAGGTTGGTTAATGCGTAAATAAGGCCTTACACTAAAATAAATTTCCTTGCATTGGTAGCTGCTGATGTATTGACTCACTACGTTTAATTGCGTGGCCAGTTGCTGAAAAGGCGTGGTGTCTGCAATGCGCACCTGCAATCTGCCGGTGGCATCGTCTATTTGTTGTTCTATTTGAATGGAAAATTGTTCTTTATTGCTGATGATGCGATGCATCCAACGGATAATCGTTTCTTCCATTTGTTCAGTGGCTTCAAATACCGCAATTTCAATGGGAAGGACCGCTGCATCGGCAAAACGAGGATAAGCCATTAGCAAATACTGCTCCCTTTCACTACTAATAGGGGTCTGTTGAGCGCTGTTCAAAACATATCCTGCCTGCATAAACAAAAATTTAATTGATAATTATTTTAGTATAAATTTACTAAATTATTTAGTAAGTAAAAATTTATTTTATGGATGGGGAAATCGGGTACGGGGCCGCCTACAAGGGCTCTAAGCAATATACGCAATGGGAAGTACCCACTGCCAATGCCACCGGATTTGGGGCTGCCGCCGACGATTATATGGAGCGAGGCATCGACCTAAATGAACAGTTGGTGCACAATAAACCGGCCACTTTTTTCTTTAGGATGAACAGTGATGCCATGACGGGCGCAGGTATTTTTAGCGGAGACACCCTAGTGGTAGACCGAAGTATTAAAGCGGTGAGCGGCAAAATCATCATCGCCATTTTAGATGGAGAATTGTTGGTGAGAAGATTACAGAAAAATTTTAATCAACTAACCCTAGTGGCGGAAAACAAAAAGTTTTCGGATATCCAACTCAACGGTTTTGATGAGCGCGCCCAGGTTTGGGGAGTAGTGACTTATTCTATTCATGCGGTGTAATCATTTACAAGTATGCTTATTATCCAAACAAGATGATCGGAATAATTGATTGCAATAGTTTTTACTGTTCTTGCGAACGACTTTTTTTACCTGCCTTACAAGACGCGCCTGTAGTGGTGCTCAGCAACAACGATGGGTGCATTGTATCGCGTAGCGACGAAGCCAAGCAAGCAGGCGTAGCCATGGGCGTACCTTATTTTCAAGCCAAACAATTGATTGAACAAAAAGGCATTCATACTTTTTCTTCCAACTACAATTTGTATGGGGATCTTAGCTGGCGTGTAATGGAAACCCTGCGGCAACTCTTGCCCGCTGGTGCTGTAGAAGTGTATTCGGTAGACGAATGTTTTATCACGCTCGACCATATTGCGCAGGAACAGTTGGCGGCGTTTTCGCTCCACTTAAAAGATACCGTAGAGCAATGGACTGGCATTAAAGTTTCCATTGGTGTGGCACCTACCAAAGTGTTGAGTAAAGTGGCAAACAGATTGGCTAAAAAAAACAAAGTGGCCACCAATTGTATTCTGGTGATTGACACAGCAGAAACCATCGCGAACGCATTGCAACAAACTGCTGTTGAAGATATTTGGGGCGTGGGCAGACAATATGCTGAAAAATTACGTAAATACAATATCAACACGGCTTTTGACTTACGCGGTATGCCCGCTACCTGGGTACAAAAAAATATGGGGGGTATTGTAGGAGAACGACTATTGAGAGAATTAAACGGCATCAAGAGTATTGAAATGAAAGACCCGCTACTCAATAAAAAAATGATTGCTACTACGCGGATGTTTGGTAAAAATGTAACCAGCAAAGAACATATTAAAGAAGCCATTGCCACTTATATTACCCGGGCTGCAGAAAAATTAAGAAGACAACAAAGTGCTGCTTCGGTTATTTATGTTTTTGTGGTACCCAAACAAGAAAACAATGGCGGCAAATTCAGACATGGAAATAGTGTTGGTGGATACATTCATTTGCCACTTGCCACGGCTGCTACCAATGAATTGATTAAACCCGCAGTGGAACTGGTAGATCAATTATTTGAAGAAGGATGCGTATATAAAAAAGCAGGCGTGATTTTGAGCAGCATTGTTCCAGACGAATCCGTTCAAGGAAATTTGTTTGCACAAAAAGTTCCTCAACAAAATAGGCTACTCATGAGTACCATCGACAATATCAATTTTGCCATGCGCAATGATATGATTCAGTTTGCTACTGCAGGTACCCAACGCAACTGGAAAATGCGTCAAGAACTTCGGAGCCCCCGCTACACTTCGCGTTGGGAAGAACTGTGTAACGTTCGATAAGATTTACTTAGCTGGGAATTTGCTGAATAATGCCTGTACACTTTTGTTGGCGAATGCAGCCACTTTGGTACTATCATCAGGCAATGATCCCCGAAGGGTAGCCGTCCATAGCATATGATTTTTGGCGGCATCAACTATATGCAGCGTAATCGCTCCCCTTCTATACCTGCCTACTTCAATTTCTTTTGCCTCCCATTTATAATTGCGCTGACCCATATACTTCATCATGCCATCGGTTCTCCAATCGGTTTCTCTGGTTTGCACTTCTAACTTAATAGCAATACCAATATTAATTAATAGGTCTGCATTGTTATTGACTTGTTTAAACTGACGTTGCTTCATTTCAGTGGTAATCGCTTTTTTTAAATAGCCAATACGTTCGTTAAAACCTTCGGTAATAGTGTCACCCAAAGCAGTGACTTCATAAAACGCAAAACTGGTATACTTACCAAAATCGGCTTCTGGCGCAGTAGATACATCTAATACTCGCGGGCCTGAGCAAGCAATTAAGCTTAGCAAGAAGAGGCTGATTAGGAGCTGTTTCATATAAAATATTTTGTAAACGGGATTACCTGTTTAATCAAATTTAAATTAAACAATTGGCATTTGAAGTTGATAATGAAAACCAAAACGAATAGTTAAACGTAAGTAAAAATAAAAACCATGAGAAAGTTTTACCTATTTGCATCAATTATTGCAGCAACTGCATTGTTTGCCTCTTGTAAAAAGAACGATAGTGCCCCAGAAGCACAGGTAGTAAAAGAAATTTTGGTGTCATTAGCAGCTGCCAATGAAAACCCGCAACCTACTGGAAGAACAGAGAGAGGAACAGCTACCATTAAAATTTACAATGATAATTCTATTACCGTTGATGCTGCTTTAACTGGCTTTTCTACTACCGACAACCTAACCTTAGCACATATTCACGCGGGCGATCCTGTTACCAATGGCCCAGTGGTATTAGACTTAATGCCTGCATTTACAGGTAGTACACTCAAATCAAATGTTAAGGGTATTAGAACCTCTTTAATAGATAGTTTAAAAGCTGGCACTGCAGATTTATACCTCAATATACATTCAACTCAAGTGGGATCTGGTATAGTAAGAGGGCAACTATTTAATGAAGTAACTTTTGCTGCTAGTGTAGCTTTATCTGGTGCTAACGAAGTTCCTTCTGTAACAACTACTGCAACAGGTATGGCACTTATTCGCATCACTGCCGATAACAAATTGTATAGTAAAGTAACCGTAACCAATTTAGAAGCAACCGACGCGTTAAGTGCTGCACATATTCATACTGGAGCAGCTGGTACCAATGGGGGAGTGATTTTAGGAATTTGTGGCAGTGCTGCTGATTTTGGGGTAACAAAAATATTTTCGCCTACTACCGCTGTTCTTAATTCGGTTAAAAACGACGCTGTTTACGTAAATGTTCATTCTAATACAAGACCTTCTGGAGTAATTAGAGGTCAAATTAGATAAGGGAAAAAAATAACAGCCAAAATAGTTCAGACCCCTTAATTTTGCAGAATTCTTGTAAAAAATGAACCCTACACTGAACTCCAACGAATCAATCCCTTCTAAAAAGAAAAAAATAATTGTTTTAGGTAGCGGCCCCAACCGCATTGGACAGGGAATTGAATTTGATTACTGTTGCGTACATGGTCTATTAGCCATTAAAGAATGTGGATACGAAGCCATTATGGTGAATTGTAATCCAGAAACGGTTTCCACCGATTTTGATATGGCAGACAAGCTCTATTTTGAGCCAGTATTTTGGGAACATTTATGGGAGATTATTGAATTGGAGCAGCCAGACGGAATCATTGTTCAGCTAGGCGGTCAAACTGCCTTAAAGCTGGCCAAGCGTTTACACGAGAAAGGCATTCCAATAGTAGGTACTTCTTTTGAGAACATGGATATTGCAGAAGACAGGGGTCGTTTTAGTGACTTATTAAAAGAATTAAATATTCCTTACCCTGAATATGGTACTGCCTATAATGCAGAAGAAGCCATTGATGTTGCCAATAAAGTAGGTTACCCAGTATTGGTTAGACCTAGCTATGTAATTGGTGGACAGCGGATGAGAATTGTGATTAACGACGAAGAAGTAGAGAAAGCAGTAATCAGCTTGCTAAAACATATTCCAGGTAATAAAATTTTGATTGACCATTTCTTGGATAGATGTCAAGAAGCAGAAGTAGATGCCATTTTTGATGGTGAAGAATTTCATATCATGGGTGTGATGGAACATATTGAACCTGCTGGTATTCATAGTGGAGACAGTAATGCCGTATTACCTGCATTTAATCTAACACCATTGGTTATTGAAACAATGGAATTTTATGCAGAAAAAATTGCACGTGCTTTAAATATCAAAGGACTCATCAATATTCAATTTGCTATTAAAAATGGTAAAGTATATGTGATTGAAGCAAATCCTCGTGCATCTAGAACCACACCATTCATTGCAAAAGCATATCAAATTCCTTATTTGAATATTGCTACCAAAGTCATGTTAGGTGCTGCTAAGTTGTCTGAATTTACTATGGAGAAAAAACTAGAAGGGTATGCCATTAAAGAACCTGTATTTAGCTTTGATAAATTCCCTGGTGTAAATAAAGAGTTAGGACCAGAGATGAAAAGTACAGGAGAAGCAATTCGTTTTATTAAAGACTTAAGAGATCCTTACTTCAGAACGCTTTACAAAGAGCGTAGTATGAACCTGAGTAGATAAGGTATTAATACCTGATTTTGAGGCTGCAGCAAAAAACTGCAGCCTTTTTATTTAGGTTTATTCAATGGCAACCCTTTTTAAAGAAAAATATTGGTGGCAATTTACGCTTACCCGAATCACGATTGCTTTGGCATTGGGCATTCTCTTGGGTAAACACGTACTCATTCCTCAATGGTTGCTATTATTGGGTTTGATCGGATCTATTGCCATGTGGATCATAGTAGATCAACTTTCTTTACTTGCCTATTTCAAAAAAAGATGGATCAGCGGACTATCCATTTTAATAGTTTTTATTTGTGTAGGTATAAGCGTATATCAACTTGCTACGAATTCAGTTGTTCAGATTAGAGCAAGGATTATTATACAAGAACCTCCAATAAAAAAAGCCAATAGTTACCAAGCAACCGCCCTTATGGGTGAAACACTGCTACTGATTTATTTCCATCCGTCTACCCATATTCATTCGCTTAACGCAGGCACGATTATTCAGTTGCATAAAAAACCATTACCAATTGCGAATACCAGCAACCCAGGTGGATTCAATTTTAAGGAGTATGCTGCAAGCCAAAAAATACATCACCAAGTATATTTAACCAGCGAAGATTTTACTATTGTTCGCTCAACGAATATTTATATTTCTCCGTTGAGTAAAGCCAAAGAATATGTATTAAGTATTTTAGAAAAATATATTCCTACTCCTAGAGAACGCAGTATTGCTGAAGCACTATTCATTGGACACAAAAAAAACTTAGATAAAGAATTAATGAATGCTTACAGCAATACTGGAGTGATACATATTATTGCTATAAGTGGATTGCACCTTGGAATGATTTATGCGCTCTTATGTTGGATTTTTAAACCCATGAATCGTTTTAAAAAACTTCATTGGCTAAAAAGAAGTATGATCTTAATGATTATATGGGGATTTACATTGCTCACTGGTGCAGGTGCGTCAGTATTAAGAGCAGCAGTAATGTTTAGTTTTTTACTATTTGGAGAGCACCAAAATAGGCCCAATCATATCATCAATACCCTTGCTGCATCTGCATTCTGCTTATTATTGTATCGTCCGTTATTCTTATGGGATATAGGATTTCAATTGTCTTATGCAGCAGTAATAGGTATTGTCGTTTTTGCAAAACCAATTGAAAAATGGATTTACTTAGAAAATAAACTACTCCGCCATTGCTGGCAATTATGTAGTGTAACTTTTGCAGCACAACTACTCACCCTTCCTTTGTTGCTTTATTATTTCAATAGCTTTCCCAATCTATTTTTATTCACCAATTTTATAGCCGTTCCCCTATCAGGTTTTATTTTATACTTGTTGATTGGTTTATTGGTAGTTGCGCCATTTGACTTTATTGCAAAACCAATTGGTACAATAACCGAATGGTTGATAGCACAATTAAATGGTTTTATTCAAAATAGTGCAAGTCTTCCATTTGCGCAAAATGAATACATTCAAGTATCGTTGATTCAAACCATTTGTTTATATGCATTGATTATTGCATTTTCAATTTGGTTGACACAAAAAACTAAATTGGTTTTTTGGTTGGGTTGTAGCGGAATGATTCTTTTTATTGCGATTCGTTCAATTAATATCATTCAATTGCAAAAGCAGCAAAAATTAATAGTCTACCATGCACCAAAATATACCGCCATTGATATCATAGAGGGATTGGGGCATCGGTATATGGGAGACCGCGCAGTAGAGCGGAATGCAATTTTAAAAAACAACTATCTCTCTCCAACCCGCACCCTTTACCGAGCAGGTAACCCATTGCAACAAACTACTCCATTGTTTCGCCCACCATTTATGATTAGTCGCCATAAGAGAGTATTATTGGTTCACCCTAGACTAGCACTTCCTGCATTATATATGGTTCCAAAAATTGATTTGATCATCGTATCAGGGGGGCCAACAATTCACTTAACAGAAATTGCAAGGCGATATCCCCATACGATATTGGTTTTTGACAGCAGCAATCCCTTGTGGAAAATACAGCTATGGAAAAAAGAAGCAGACCGCTTACATTTGCGCCATCATTCCGTACCTGAACAGGGTGCGTTTGAGTACAATCTCTAACTTTTGCACCATTTAACTGCCTACAGGCTGAAAGCAAAACTTATGCAAAAAAAAATTAATTCTGCGCTGATTTCTGTTTTTTACAAAGATGGTTTAGAGCCGATTGCTCGTCAATTACAAACTTTAGGAATTACCATTTATTCTACCGGAGGTACCCAAACCTTTCTAGAAAATCTGGGAATCAATTGTGTGCCTGTAGAAAGTTTAACTACTTATCCTTCTATTTTAGGAGGACGTGTTAAAACATTGCATCCAGTTGTATTTGGCGGTATACTAGGCAGAAGATATGAAGCGCAGGATTTGCAAGAGATGCAAGAATACAAAATACCTGAAATTGATTTGGTAATTGTAGACTTATATCCATTTGAAGAAACACTTAAAAGTACCAACGAAGAAAAATTAATAATAGAAAAAATTGATATCGGCGGTCCATCCATGATTCGTGCTGCTGCTAAGAATTTTAAAGATGTTACTGTTATTGCGGCAAAAGACAGTTACGCAGAATTAGAAGCTTTGCTCATCAGTCAAAAAGGAGAAACAACGATTGAACAGAGAAAATCATTTGCTGCAAAAGCCTTTGAAGTGGTGATGCACTATGATATTGCCATCAGTAATTATTTTAATCCAGGCGCAGAGCAGGTTTTACGCTATGGAGAAAACCCACACCAAAAAGCCAGCTTTAAAGGTGATTTATCAAAAATATTCAACCAACTCAACGGAAAAGAACTTTCTTACAACAACCTAGTAGATGTAGATGCTGCCATTCAGTTAATCAGCGATTTCAGTAATTACAATGAAGCCGTATTTGCCATTATTAAACATACCAATGTTTGTGGTGCAGCTGCTAGAACTACTGTAAAAGAAGCATGGGACGCTGCTTTAGCTGGCGATCCGGAAAGTGCTTTCGGCGGCGTATTGGTTTGTAATAATCCCATTGATGCAGCAACTGCTGAAGCCATCAATGAAATATTTTTTGAAGTGTTGGTAGCACCTTCATTTGATGAAGCTGCTTTAACTGTTTTAAAAAGTAAAAAGAATAGAATTTTACTACAGCTGATTCAAAAGGATTTTCAAACAGCAACCATGCAGAAATCTATTTTGAATGGCACACTAATTCAAGATGCAGATCAAGGCAATTTTGAAAAATGGGAAGAAGTAGGGGGAAGAGCTTGTACTACAATAGAAAAAGAGAACCTAGTATTTGCAAATATTATTTGTAAACATTTAAAGAGTAATGCCATTGCACTGGTTAAGAACTTGCAATTGGTTGGTAAGGGTTGTGGTCAAACAAGTAGAATTGATTCATTGCGTCAATCTATTGAGAAAGCCAAACAATTTAATTTCGATCTAAAAGGTGCAGTATTGGCATCTGATGCATTTTTTCCATTTAATGATTGCGTTCAAATTGCACACGCAGCAGGAATGGAAGCATTTATTCAACCGGGGGGATCTGTTAGAGACAAAGACAGTGTTGAATATTGCGTGAACAACCAATTAGCCATGGTGATGACAGGTACCCGACACTTTAAACATTAATCATATTGACAACCAAACAAAAAGCTTATTTAGCACTCTCTGTTACCAGTATCGTATGGGGTACCAGTTGGGTTGCCAGTAGGTATGCTGTGCAAAATGCACCTGCTTTACAAGTGTCTGCAACCAGGCAGTTGATTGCAGGTACATTATTCGCTGGTTTCTTTTTATTGAAAGGTGAAAAACTACCTAGCCTTAAACAAATGGTTTGGCTAGCGGGTATGTCTGTACTCTTATTTGTATTTGCCAATGGTTTAGCAACGGTAGGCGTTAAATATATTTCCAGTGGATTGGCTGCACTGATTGCAGCGCTTTATCCATTAAGCGTAGTAATCATAGAAAAAATATTTTTTAAAAATACCCGCATCGGGCTATTTACTTTTATAGGAATCATCTTGGGTATTAGTGGCATTGCCATTGTATTTTATGACAATGCATTTCACAATCAAAGCCCTAACTATTGGATTGGTATTTTCGTTTCTGTTATTGCCATGCTCAGTTGGAGTGTAGGTACAATTATCATTGCTAGAAAGCAAATTAATATCAACCCTTACTATGCAATTGGATGGGAAATGCTTTTTTCCTCTCTTATATTATTCATGATAGCTGGTGTTACCGATAATTTAATTCCGTTTGCGTTGTTTCCAGCACAAACCTGGTATGCAATCATCTACCTGGTAATTATGGGCTCGCTAATAGCTGTTGTAGCGTTTTTGTATACCATGAAACATCTTGAAGCATCTGTTGCTGCGCTATACGCATATGTTAATCCAATTGTAGCTATTGTAATTGGTTCTTATTTAGTGCATGAGCCATTAACCAAAGAGATTATTATTGGATCAATTATTACCATCATTGGAGTATATATGGTTAACCAAAGCTTGAAAAAACAAAAAGCAAAGCAAGCCGCTTTAGATAAAGAATCGCAGTAATTTTTTCTGTCCTTTATTAGTAATACACATATTTTATTTTGTGCAGTATTTTAATAAAAAATCAGCGTACATATTTCTCCAACCAATAAATTCAGGCTGTGTAGTCAAAAAATTATTATGAAATATGGGAATAAAATCACCCCCATATTTTTTATACTCAGCATAATACTGTTCTAATAGTTGAGCGGCTTCGGCAATTGTTTTCTTTTCATTAAATATTACAGTCGCATCCATATAACAAAATGGATAGACCATTAATGGTGTTACTTGATTTGTATGTAAATTAAACCAAGTAAAGGGTTTAGTATAAGAAGCCCTAAACCCAGTTATTTGCGGATACCCCATGGAATAATCTGCTTCAATCCCTTTATGTAAAAGGGTTTCATAGGTTTCAGGGAAATTTAAATGAATATAATGTTGTCTTGAATGCTTTACAGGTTGTTGAATAATTTCTGCTAATAGCTTGATTTCTTTTCCCAAAACTTGTTCTCTTGTTCCTTTAATTGGAATTGAATTTTTTTGAACTACAGAAGGATGAATGCCTACTGAATACTTTTTAGCATGCGAAATTATCAAAGCCTGCATGGCCGCTGATTGTGGCGAAATATTTTTATGAAGGGAATCTCTTTTAGAAGCCACTAAGAAAAAATACAATGGCTTCAACTGTAAACT
>JAGOGG010000043.1 GCA_017996795.1 Sediminibacterium sp.
ATCCTTTCAAGTTTTCCGGAACATCAAACCCAATCATCAAGCCTCTACCGCGAACGTTTTCAATCCCTTCAATGGCTTTTAATTGATTCATCAAATACATGCCTCTTTGTTTGGCCATACTAATCAAGTTCTCTTCTTCCATTACTTCTAAAACAGCCAACGCAGCAGCGCATGCTAAATGATTTCCACCAAAAGTAGTACCCAACATTCCATGTTTAGATTGAATATGCGGAGCAATTAAAATTCCGCCTATAGGAAAGCCATTCCCCATACCCTTCGCCATAGAATAGATATCGGCATTCACTTCAGCAATATCATGTGCAAAAAATTGTCCAGTTCTTCCATATCCACATTGTACACTATCAGCTATATATACTGCACCATACTCGGTACAAAGTTTTCTAACTAATTGCAAAAACTCAACAGTGGCCGGAACAATTCCACCTACACCTTGAATACCTTCAATAATTACTGCAGCAATTTCTGCACCTTGTGCTTTGAAACATTCCGCCAAAGCAGTTTCATCATTAAATGGTAGAAAAATAATATGATCCGTCTCATTCACTGGAGCTACAATGGCTTTATTATCTGTAGCGGCTACTGCTAATGAAGTTCTACCATGAAAAGATTTAGAAAAAGCAATTACCTTTTTTCTTCCAGTATGAAAAGAAGCAAGTTTAAGTGCATTCTCATTGGCCTCGGCACCACTATTACATAGAAACAATTGGAAGTCGGTTTTGCCACTGATTAACCCCAACTTATCTGCCAACTCTTGTTGTAATGGAATAATAATGGAATTAGAATAAAAAGCAATCTTCTCTAATTGTGTTTGAATACGTTTTACCCAATGCGGATGTGTATGTCCAATACTAATCACTGCATGTCCACCATACATGTCAAGATACTGAACACCATCATTATCCCATACATAAGAACCTTGGGCTCTATTAATGGTAATATTGTTTAACGGATATACATCAAATAATTTCATAACTAAAAATAACTGGCTTTCAATTTTAATCCGGCCTTTTCATTTAATCCAAATAATAAATTCATATTCTGAACAGCTTGACCACTAGCACCTTTTAATAAATTGTCAATAGCACTATGAACAACCAACTTATTTCCTTGCTTTTCTAAATGTATTATACACTTATTCGTATTCACGACTTGCTTTAAATTGATCATTTTGTCTGATACAATGGTAAAAGCGGCATCAGCGTAAAAAGATTGGTATAAATGTTTTACTTCGTCAAATGGCAAACCAATGTCAACTATTGAACTGATATAAATACCTCTAGTAAAATCTCCTCTCCATGGAACAAAGTGCAATCCCCTTCCTTCCCCATTAACCGATAGTGCATCATCTATTTGCAATTGGTTAATAGACTGTGTAATCTCTTTAATATGTTGGTGTGCCAATGTTTTATATGCTTCAATATTATTGGCTCTCCAACTAAAATGTGACGTACTGCTTAATCCTTGCCCAGCACCTGTAGAGCCAGTTATACCAGTAGTATAAATATCTGTTAATACACCAGCCTTTGCCAATGGCAATAATCCTAACTGTATTGCTGTTGCAAAACAACCAGGATTGGCAATATTTTGCGCTTGAATGATTGCTGCTCTATTTAACTCAGGCAATCCATAAACAAACGTTCGTCCATTCAATCCAGGGCTTTCATTTAATCTAAAATCTTGTGAAAGATCAATTATTTTAATAGATGCTGCAATTTCATTCGCTTTTAAAAATTCTGCTGCATCACCATGACCCATACATAAAAACAACAGATCAATATCATTACTTAATTCAGCCGAAAAAAGCAAGTCAGTCTCTCCCAATAAATCCGAATGAACTTTGTACAAAGGATTCCCCGCATTGCTAGTGCTATGTACAAAATGAATGCTCGCATTTGGGTGATTTAATAAAAGTCTTATTAACTCTCCGCCTGTATAACCAGCACCACCCACTATTCCAACTTTAATCATTGGAAGTATTTTTAATGTTGTGATAAATTGCTGTTTGATTTCCAAATATTTTAGAGAACCCTCTTACATCATTGCCTGTCCAACCATTATTCATTTCTCCATACTTCCCAAACTTGCTGCTCATCAAATCGTATGCTGATTCAATTCCAATGATTTGGAACCGGTAAGGGAGTAATTGAACATAAACAGAACCTGTTACCTGCGCTTGAGTATCTTCTAAAAATGCTTCAATATTTCTCATCACCGGATCCATCATTTGGCCTTCGTGTAACCAATTCCCATAGAACTGCGCCAATTGATCTTTCCAGTTTAACTGCCATTTTGTTAACACATGTTTTTCTAAAGCATGATGCGCTTTAATAATTACCATGGGTGCTGCAGCTTCAAAACCAACCCTTCCTTTGATTCCAATAATGGTATCCCCTACATGAATATCTCTTCCTATTCCATAAGGTGCAGCCAAAGATTGTATATACTGTATTGCATGAGACGGATGGGTAAAATGTTGGTTATTCACCCAAGTAATGGCGCCCTTTTCAAAATGAATCTTGATTTCCTCTTCGCCAGTTTTAGTGACCTGGGTTGGCCATGCAGATTCAGGTAATAATCCTTTTGAATGCAAGGTTTCTTTTCCACCAACACTTGTGCCCCAAAGTCCTTTATTAATTGAATAAGCCGCTTTTTCAAAATTCATTTGAACCCCTTTTGCTTTGAGGTATTCAATTTCTGCCTCTCTACTCAATTGTAAATCTCGTATTGGGGTGATAATTTCAATTCCAGGAATCATGATATTAAATATCATGTCAAATCTTACTTGATCATTACCTGCACCTGTACTGCCATGAGCAACAGCTACTGCATTCATTTTTTTTGCATGTTCAGCTATATGCATGGCCTGGCTTAATCTTTCTGCGCTTACACTTAAAGGATAAGTGTTGTTCTTAAGCACATTACCATAAATCAGGTATTTTACTATACTATCATAATAGCTTTTTACAGCGTTAATAGTCGTATGTGTTTTAACCCCTAAAGCGTAAGCATGCTTTTCTACTTGCAGCAATTCTTCTTCTGTAAAGCCACCCGTATTCACAATAACACTGTGTACTTCAAACCCTTTTTCTTGAGATAAATAAATAGCGCAATAAGTAGTGTCTAATCCACCACTAAAACCCAGTACCAGTTTTTTCGATTGCATAATTGCTGCATTTAAAATTGAAGAAAATAATTTTTGGAAGTCTTTTTTCTAAACCATTTCAATAATTTACTCTGCTTCACTTTCATGAAACGTTCGTATAATTTTGAATTTTGTTTAAAGTCGGCAATGGTTTCTGCGGGTTCATAATGATCAGCTGGATCGTAAAGCATGGCAGTACACATACAATTTTTTCGATCCTTACTCATCAAAATATCATAATTCACACAACTTTTACAACCAGCCCAAAATTCTTCATCATCTGTTAATTCGCTATAAGTAACAGGTTCGTAACCCAATTCACTATTGATTTTCATCACTGCCAAACCTGTAGTTAATCCAAATATTTTAGCGGAGGGATATTTTTTACGAGATAAATTGAAAATGGTCTGTTTAATCTGTTTAGCCACCCCACTTTTTCTATAAGCTGGAGAAACAATTAATCCACTATTTGCAACAAATTGCTCGTGTCCCCACACTTCAATATAACAAAACCCTACCCAATTGCCATTGGGCTCTAGCGCAATAACTGCTTTTCCTTCGCGCATTTTATTGGCAACATAATCAGGACTTCTTTTTGCAATACCCGTACCACGTGCTTTTGCAGAAGACTCCATTTCATCGGTAATGGTAGTTGCATAATGAATATCATTAGCAGTTGCTACACGAACAATAATTGACTGTTCCAACGTATTTGTATAATTATAAAGAGTAAAAAGATAGCGTAAAGCCCTAACCAATTTTTCGGAGAAATTTTCACTGATAGGGGCAAGTGCCAGTTGCTCGTCCTATCAGAAACCACGTCGTGGCCTCGGTAATACGATAAATGGTATCAGCAGCTGTTCGGTCAAATACGAACAGTTGTTAGCGTGTAAATTAGATGTAATGCTTGCTGCCATTGTTTCAAATGAATTGCAAATTTACAATTCTTTGAAATACAAAGGACAATAAAACTAAAATTCAAATTAAGTTAACTTTTACTGTCTGAAATTACGCATCATTTGCATTCCTTGTCCAGGTGCACCTCTAAATATTTGATTGGGTCCTCTTTGTTGATTGGCAGCAGGAGCACCAAAGCTTCTTAGGTTATAGGTAAAGCTGATCATGAAATATCGCTTCAAAACAACCGTTGAAACGTCTTGGATGGTATTACCAGTAACATTTCGAGTTAAACTTTGGTTTTGATTCAATAAATCAAATACATAGAATTTAAGCTCCCCATCTTTTTTCTTGAACAATTGCTTGGCAATACTTGCACTCCATAATGGAATATTGGTATTGAAGCCTTCTGCCCTTCCAGTATTTTTAATGTACCTGAAATCAGTTGAAAATACCCAGCCAGATTTTGTATAAATGGTTGGCTCTGCAACAAAGGTTTGGGTAAAGAAATCGCCGTTTTGTTGGGGTTGTAAAGTGTATCGAGCAAAGCTAAAACTAGAATTAGATGAGAAGTTCATATCGAACCCTTCTTTGATATTGGTTGTCCAAGAAGCATTAAAACCTGCAGTGGTATTTCTGGTATAATTACTCAAATTATTTACTAGCGTTTGGCTTTGACTGTTGCTTAAATTAACGCCTAAATTGATATTGCTCTTCGGTTTCTTTAATGGGAATCCATAATTTAAAAATCCATTGATATTATAAGTTCCACTTAAATTGACCGGTCTAGTAAACTGAGCACCATTGGGCAAGTAAGTGGTAGAATTTTGAATATCATTGTCGGTAAAGTTGGCATTGATTGTTGCAAAGAAAATTTTCTGAGTAACCACGTCAAAAGAATTATACAAAATTCTGAAAGTATGAATAAACTGTTGCTTCAAGTTAGGGTTACCTGTAGTAATATTCAGGGGGTTGGAATTGTCTACAACAGGCTGTAACTGTTGTGCTGAAGGTTGGCCGGTTCTTCCGTTATAAAAAATTCTTAAGTTCTTCGTTCTTGAAAAGTCATAACGAAAATTCATAGTGGGGAAGAAATTGACAAAATTTTGTGTGATAGAACTATCCTTACTCAAATTCTTACTAATCAAATCTCCTGCTTGAATACCCGAACCTATGCTAAAATTATATTTTGCATTTTGCAAACGATAATTCAGCGTAACTCTATTAGAGTTAAACGTATTTTCAAAAACGTTGGTTAAATTAGGCACAGCAATATCATATTGACCATTCGCTTTATTGTATGAAAATGTTTGCGTGCCTGAATTATTTACGTTGGAATTATAATTGTAGTTGAATTCAATAATCTGGTTTTTACCAATTGGTTCAGTAAAAGAGAAAGTTGCATTCATGGTTTTACTATCTCTATTGGTTATTCCCACTTGATTAATGGTATCTGCATAAGGGGTAGTCGTATTAAAAAAGTTATTGATAGAGTAGTTAGAAGTAGTGCCATCATTCACGCTTTTACCTGGATTAAAAGCAATTGAATAAGTTCTACCTTTCTTTTTAAAACGATGTCTAAAAGTTGCTTCTAAACTTGCATTATAGCCACTATTATTCCTGTCGGTAGATGCTATAGAATTATTTAAATTTTTACTGGTACCTCTTGTAGAAAAAGTGGTCACGTCTGTTGCCGATTCTGTTTCTTGAAAACTGATATTGGGTCTTATAATTAAAGAATTAGAAGAATCAAATTGGTGTTCTATATTAAAATTGATTCGATGATTCTGATTCTTAGTAACCGAATTATTTAGCTGAGAATTAAAGATGGATGAATCAGGATTTCCTGGGATTAAATTTTGGGTATAGCTATTTTGTTCGCGAACTGTTTGCATGTCGTTAAAGAAATAACTACCCGACACTTCCGTTTTTTTACCCCAAATATCTTTGTAGTTCAAACCTGCAGCTAAAGTTCTAATTATGCCTCCACTATTATTTGTTGCACCGCCACCACCGCCTCTGCCACCACCGGCAACTACTATGGTTCTTCCACCACCACCTCCTCCGCCACCAAATAAATCCTGTGCGCCAAAGTTCTGCTTATTTACATTATTAGCCTGGCCGGTAAACGTAAGTTGACGATCCCCATTAAAATAACTAAGGTTTACACTATTATCGTATCTACCTTCTTCAGAGTCTGACCCACCACCTAAAATTGCCCTTCCAAAATAACCTTTTCTTTTATCTTTTTTGGTTGTGATATTGATGGTCTTGATTCTATTTCCATCATCAAAACCTGTAAATGCGCTTTGGTCATTTAAAGCATCAAAAACCTGAATTTTATCAATCATATCTGGAGGCAAATTCTTGGTAGCTAATTTTGGATCATCCCCAAAAAATCTTTTTCCATCTACCAACACTCTTTGTACATTTTCTCCTTGTGCCTTAACGGTTCCATCTGCTTCAACCTGAACACCAGGCAATTTTTTTAACAAATCTTCCATGACCGCATTGGGCTTGGTTTTAAAACTAGAAGCATTAAATTGTACCGTATCTTTTTTTATAGTGATAGGAGATTGTGTAACAGTCACTTCACCCAAATCGTTTGCCGCCAAACGCAAATAAATGGTTCCTAGATCTACCGATGCATTGGCTTTGGAAAAGTTGACGTTTTTTGTATACGCTTCATACCCTTGAAATTTGATCATGACAATCATTTCGCCAAAGGAAATTTTTTCAACTGTAAAACTTCCATCTGCTTTGGCTAATCCAAATACATCCAATGTAGAATCTTTGGCCTCTAAAATAGTGATGGAAGCATCTTTGAGTGCCTGTTTACCAACACTGTCTACCAACTTCCCCTTTAGGGTTGCTGTATTTTGTGCCATTAAAGCCATACTCGAGAACATACCCAGCACCAATAAAAGTAAACGCATAATCATTATTTTGAAAGACCGAAACTAAAATGTAATCAAGAAAAACACTTGAAGATTAATATTAATGGCAAGCTATCATGATAACAGGGAACTTTATTCATCAAATCGGTGAAAGCCTTAACTGAATAGGTACTCCACGTCTTCTTTTGTTAAAGTTTTAACAAATCCTTCGTCATCCGTAATGACTTCGCGTGCAAGGTTTCTTTTTCGTTCCTGAAGTTTAAGAATTTTATCTTCTACCGTATCGGTACAAATCATCCGATAGGCGAATATATTTTTAGTTTGACCAATACGATGCGTACGATCGATTGCTTGTTGCTCTACTGCAGGATTCCACCATGGGTCTACAATGTATACATAATCAGCAGCAGTTAGGTTCAAACCCACTCCACCTGCTTTTAGTGAAATCAAAAACACCCTGCAATTGTCGTCGTTCTGAAAACGTTGAATGGCGCGCTCTCTTTCTGCTACCGTACTACTACCATCAAAATATTCATAATCAACTCCCAGCTCTTTCATTTTCTCTTTAATCAAAGCCAGCATGCCTAAAAACTGAGAAAAGACCAAGGCCTTGTGATTACTGATATTTTCGGTGATTTCTCTACCCAGCTCTTCCAGCTTTACAGAAACATTTGGATAACGTTCTTCTTCTTTTACAATGGCAGGACTATCGCAAATTTGACGAAGTTTCATTAAGCCTTGTAGAATGGTTAATTGTGATTTCTGTATGCCTTGGTTTTCTACAACCCCCAAGATTTTATCTCGGTAATCGTTTCTATATGCCTCGTAAATTTTCCTTTGCTCTTGGCCCATTTCACAGAAAAGTACCATTTCCTGTTTTTCAGGTAAGTCCTTAGCTACTTGCTCTTTGGTTCTTCTAAGAATAAAAGGATACAATAATTTTCTCAAATGATCTTTTTGCTCTTTCTCTCCAAACTTATCAATAGGAATAGAAAACTCCTGCTTAAAGAACTCCATACTTCCTAACATGCCAGGGTTTAAGAAATTCATCTGCGCATAAATATCAAAAGTATTGTTCTGTAATGGAGTTCCGCTTAAACACAATCGGCTTTTCGCTTTCAGCAAGGAAGCTGCTTTGGTAACCTTGCTACCTGGATTTTTAATTGCCTGACTTTCATCTAAAATGACATAGTCAAACGACACTTCAACAAACTGCTTGATATCACTGCGTAAAGTACCATAAGTGGTAATAATTACATCAAAAGCTTTATTACTAATTCCATCTTTTAATCTAGTACCGCCATGGTGTATATAAAAACTAATATCAGGAGTGAACTTTTTAATTTCATTTTGCCAGTTAAACATCAAAGTAGTAGGACATACCACTAATGCTTTTAAAGTGCCGTTCTCTGTTTTTAAATGATGTAAAAAGCAAAGCGCTTGAATGGTTTTACCCAAACCCATATCATCGGCTAAAATTCCTCCCCATTGTACTTCTCTCAAATAGTTCAACCATTGAAAACCACTTTCCTGATAAGGCCTAAGAATTGATTGAAGGTGGGCAGGCGCAGGAACTGGCTTGATTTCATGATTGTCTTTTAAACGCTCATATTTTTCCTCTAGCTGAAAAAACAATTCTTCCTCATCTCTTTGCAAATACAATTCCTCAATCACACTAAAATGGTACTTGCTGAGTTTCATATTACCCGCTTTCCCTTCTCCCACTCTAAATAAGAGTGAATATTTTTTCACCCATTCTTCAGGTAAAATACCCAGCGTGCCATCTGTTAACTGAACAAATTGCTGTTTATTGGCCAATGCTTTTTTAACATCATCAACCGTTACTTTTTGTTCACCAAATTGAATTTCAATTTTGGCATCAAACCAATCTGTATTACTACTGATGAATATTTTGGTAGATGGTTTAGCTGTATTGAACCTAAAGTTCTTTAAGGCTTCAAATCCAAAAACAGGAATATTCATTTCCTTTACTGCGTCTATAAATAAGAAGAACCAATTATTTCTCAATACATCTTTTCCCTTTAAAGCAAGAATATTAGAGTCTACTGGGCGAACAAATCCGGAATGCAGCGATTCTATTCTAGATAGTAATTCCTGCTCTGCAGCAATATTTCTGTGAATGACCAACAACCGATCTGCAATAGGGAAGAATATTTTTTCCTTATCAGTATGCTGAACATCGTAGCCTTTATAATTGAAAACTGGTTGAAAAAGCAGGTACTCCCCTTTCTCTTTTAATAGAATTTTCAATTCGGGCTTAACATCTTTTACCTCTTCTTTTTTAACGTTGGCAAAATGAACAGGATAATTTTTAGATATAGGTAAAATAAAACTGGTTAACTTTTCTGACCAATCTTTTTCAGCAATAATTAATTTACCAGTTGGCAAAAATTGTTCTACCAATAGAATGTCTTCTGGCTTTTTCCAAATGTAAAAATTAGAACCATGTTGAAAAAACATGGGAGACTCACATTCATTATTACTGATTGGAATTAAGTTAGCCGGCAGCTGTACATTACAAGTTACCTCGTACTGATGGTCAGTATAATTGATACTAAATTCAGGCTGGATAAAATGATCAGACAAAACTGCTTCTTGCAAATTCTCGGTCACAAATCTTTTACCAGATGGCAAGTAAAACACAAAGGGGGAGCCAACAAATTCAGTAAATAATTTTTTCAATTTAGGATGCAGGTACTCATTAATTAAGTGCTTGGTTTCCTCGGGCAACTCATCGGTATGCTGCTGAATAATATTTTCCCAAATACCACTAAATGGAGAATTACGATTCAAATACCGATTCACTTCAGCAGACATTAGTTTGCGCAATTGCTGTAAAACCATTTTATCATCTTCAGAAAAAACAGCCGTGTTCACAAACTTGGTAAGATCTAATTTTACTGTCTTACTAATGAATTTGGTCAATTCCTCATTGGCTTCACCTTGTACAGCTTCTATTTGAACATTGGGATATTGTGTTGGAAAAGAAGTGATGACCAACCCGATTTTTAAATTAGCTTCTCCAGAAGATTCGATCTCCACTTCAATGGAGGGATCCATTTCAAGTAGCCGAGGTTTTGGTTCTACCCCAGCAACTACAGCAACCCTTTTTATACTGCTATCTAAAACCCGAAGAAATGGTTTACCATCCGTATAGGTAAATTCAAACTTCCCCTTAATATCATCGGCTAAGGAATAACCATAAAGTGCTAGTAACTTATTTTTTTCCTTGTCCCAATTTCTAATACTGTCAAAATAAGCAGCACCGTGATTCTTAAATAATTGTAAAAAAACGATTCCTTTATGAACACAAAGTGGATGTTCGGTTTCACTATTACAAGTGCAACTGGTATCAAAATTTCTTTCCTCGTTTTTTTGAAGTACTACTTTATGGTGTTCGTTGTCATGATCCAACTCTGCTACCACTCGTTCATTTTTTGCTTCTAGAATGGTGGCTTTATTGGTTCTTAAATATTCCTCTGCCTGCTCAAAAGATGCAGTAGAAGTAAGCATTCTAATTAATTTCAGATCCAACAGTTTTATTTTTACTGTTGTATGTTTCTGGTCGTAAATAGTTTCTTTGTCACCCAACAAGTTTTTATCTAACATATCTTGTAAGTGAAATAAAGCACCTGCTTTATGCCTACACACTTCAGCCAGGTTATACGGACAAGAACATCTTAGAGAAATGGTTTTAGGATCTTTAAACTGATTAATATGTACTTTATAAAAAGTACTGTAGCCATCGTCTTTAACCCTAAAAATAATATTCCCCATCAAGTCATCATACTCAATCAATTCAACATTACCCAATGCATGAATTTTCTTTCCCCTACGGATTACTTCTTCCGTACCAAAATTGTAGATATGTTTAATTAAATAAGGTAGTGCCATTGCTTTATATCAGCCAAAAAAGGCCAATTTGCAAAAGTAAAGGAAAGCAAATTTAAAATGGATTAATAAACCTTAAAATGTGAATGAATTGTTTGTTATTCGCCAGAAACCTTCACAATTAAGTCGCCATTTTTATAAAAAGGTAAAATATTGGCCAAATCGGGGGTTACACAATATTCCAAGTCTTTTTCTAAGCCATATTGAGCCAATCGATGCCAATGAGTAGTATTTCGAATAAACCCTTTTAAATCATTTTTGTGCAGTTGATACATATGCTCTGCCATTAAACTGCTATCGCAATGAATGGTAAAATGAGATTTAACTCTTTCAATAACAGCACCAGCAAATAAAGTATCTTCTAAATTAAACTTATCCTTCCAGGCAGAGCAGCCAAGGATTACATTCTTTTTTTGTGCAATTAAGTGACTACAAATGGCAGATAAGTTGGGAAAAGAACCAGTCACTACTTCAGCAGCTCCATTTTGCAAAGCCATATGCAACAATTTAGTACCGTTGGTAGTAGTCAACACAAGGGTTTTCCCTTCAATAAATTCCCGAGGATATTCCGCAGGTGAATTGCCATGCTCCAATCCCGGGATAATTTTCCCATCCCTTTCGCCTGCAGTAATTCCACCTGTATTTTTGCCGATTTGTATGCACTTATCAACTGTATCAACTGGTATTACCCTGCTTGCACCATTGTACAATGCGGTTGCAATAGTGGAAGTTGCCCTGAATACATCAATCACTACCACTATGCAATTACTAATATCATAGATATCCAATAAACGAGGAGAAAGTACGGTATGTAAAACAGGTTTTGTGCTCATGGGGCGCAAATATAGTTCAAGATAATTCTACAGCAGGATCCCAGAATTTTTTTTCAAAGTCTACCACCTGATCGTCTATTACTTTAACTTTTTCTTTATCGAGCAACTCTTCCATTCTAGTTGGAGTAGCAAAATGCATTTTACCCGAAAGCAAACCTTTTCGATTAACCACTCTATGTGCAGGTATAGCAGGTATTGAATGCGCTGCATTCATAGCCCAGCCGACCATTCTGGCACTCATTTTAGTGCCCAAGAAATGAGCAATTGCACCATAAGAAGTAACCCTTCCTTTTGGAATTAATTTAGCCACTTCAAAAACTTGTTCAAAGAAGGAAGGTTCTTTAGCACCACTGGGTAAAATACTTTTTAATTTATCAGTTGGTTTTTTCATAAAGCAAAAGCTAAAGATACTTATATGCTATGCGTATTCGCTTTTTCTTCTAACAAAGCAGACCGCTTTGGCTCAGGAACACAATCATAATCATATGGACAATGCCTGCAACCATATCCACAACAATGGCCTTTATTCAAGTGGTACTCGGCAGTAAAAACCATGTACCCTTTTTCGTCGTAATAAAAATCTTTACCCTCAATCAGTTCCCTGTTCACTTATAAGTTGTTTTAAAATGTCATCTTTTTCAATGGGAAGGGGTTGGTCTACTTTGAAACAACAATAGTGTATTCTGTTGCTCCCAGCAATATCCAGCCCTTCATAATGTGTTTTAATTTGCAGCTCTGGTTTAACCAAATTGGCTGCGTAAACATTATCAGAACTTTCTAACAAATTAAGTTGGAATAAGTTGATTACAGTTAAAGTGAATTGGTAAAGGTCAGGACTATCCGTTTTAAGGTGAACTAATCCGCCGCTTTGCAAAATGGTTTGGTATAAGCGCAGAAACCTTGGATGGGTAAGCCTTTTTTTAAAACGGGAACCCCTTAACTGTGGGTCAGGAAAAGTGATCCAGATTTCCGCAACTTCGCCAGGATTAAAATAATCGGTGATTTTATCAATATGTGAACGAATAAAAGCAACATTATTTAACCCCTCGTCAATAGCTGTTTTAGCTCCACGCCAAATACGATTGCCTTTAATATCAATCCCTATAAAATTTTGATCAAGAAACATACGACCCAAACCTACCGCATACTCGCCTTTTCCACAAGCTAATTCAAGTGTTAAAGGATGATCATTTTTGAAAAAATCAACCCATTTGCCCTTCATATCTT
>JAGOGG010000222.1 GCA_017996795.1 Sediminibacterium sp.
GTGTATGCAGCTGCTGGAGGTGCTTCCAGCGTTACTTCGGTTGATTTGTCTAAAACCTATTTGGCTTGGGCAGAAGATAATTTGACCATCAATTTATTTAAGGATAAAAAAGCCTACCAATTTATTCATGCCGATGTAAAGCAATTCCTAAAAACCCTTCAACCGAATAGTTTTGATTTGGTGATCATGGATCCGCCCACCTTTAGCAATAGTAAACGAATGAAAGATATCTTAGATATCCAACGAGACCATGCTGAACTCATCAATGATGTATTGGCCGCAATGACTCCTGGTGGACAATTGTATTTCAGTACTAATTTTGTAAGGTTTCAATTAGATGCTACCGCTATTCATTCTACCCAAATTAAAGACATCACCAAAGCTACTACCCCATTTGATTTTGAAGGAAAATTAAAAAGATGGTGTTATTTGATTAACAAGTAGTCCATTCATTATGTAGTTCTAACACTTGTGGTATTAACAAGGATTGCTCGTCGTTTATAATGACTTTATCACACAATTTCATCTTAATCGTTTGGCTGATTTGATGGTTCATTCTATTGAGCACTTCAGATCTACTAATTTGATCTCTCTGCATTACACGTTGAATACGTAAGGCATCGGGTGCATAAACACCTATGATAATGTCCATGCCTTCAGCAGAACCCGATTCGAAAAACAATGCTGCTTCTTTAATCGTGTATGGTGCATTTTGCTGGGATGCCCATATTTTTCCTGCTTCAATGGTAGCTGGATGTACTATTGAATTTAGTACTTGTAGTTGAAATGGGTCTTTGAATACTATATTGGCAATATAGGGTCGGTTTAATCCTTGTAGATTGTATGATTCGGCTCCAAATGTATCCATTATTTGGGCTTTCACTTCTGCATTTTCATGCATAATTTTTTTTGCCAATGCATCGGCATCTAATACTGGTACGCCAAGTGTGCTGAATATTTGAGCCACTATTGATTTGCCACTTCCTATTCCTCCAGTAAGTCCTATACTAAGCATAAAAAATCCTGCAAGTTTGAATCTTGCAGGACATAAAATTAAGGTATAATTGGTAGCTACTGGATGGACCAGTACTCAATTTATTTTTTCTCTTCTGCAACTGGTTTGTTAATTGCAGCAGTCCACTCCATGCTCAAAGCAGATTTTTCAATTTTTAAATAACTACCAGGAGTTACTTCCAATTGTAGGGTACCATCTTCATTAATTTTGTTTACCACACCGTGGATACCAGCGATGGTTACAATTTTATCACCCTTTGATAAATTATCGATGAACTTCTTTTGTTCTTTTGCTTTTTTTGCTTGGGGCCTAATCATGAATAACCAGAATACCAATATAATGGCACCCATCATAATTAGTTGTACAGTACCACCCTGCTTAGGGTCGGCAGCTAAAATAATCAACGCGTTCAATAACATATATTCTCTGTTTAAATGATTTGCAAATTAAAAGGAATTACTTGAAACTAACTTTCTGAATCTTTCCTTCTGCTACCAATTCTTTGTGAATATTATCTAAAATACCATTTACAAATTGTCCACTTTGTGCTGTACTATACTCTTTAGCTAAATCAATGTATTCATTGATGGTCACTTTAGTAGGAATAGTGTCAAAATACAATAATTCACATAAACCCATGCGCATCAATACCATGTCTAACTGAGCAATTCTCTCTGCATCCCAATTTTTCAATTTTGGCTTAATTAATTCCGCACAGTATTCTTTTTTATCAATGGCTGTTTTTAATAATGTTTTAGCAAACTCCCATTTATCGGGGCTCATGATCTCATTAAACTGAACCGATTTGGGCTTTTGGATATAGGTTAAAACCAATTGCTCCATCATTTCAGCATCATCGTCCCAATTATTAAAATGTTCTTCAATATGTGAAATAAAATTCTCGTTAGGAAGCATTAACTCACTGAATATCAATTTTATAATTTCTCTTTCCTTGCCCTTGTCCCTACTCTCTTCTGTGATATAAATTTGATAGGTATCATTTTCAGATAAGGCTTTGTATACTTTACTAACCAGTTCTTTATCCAATAATTTTTCGGGATGATCTTTTTCTAAACTCTGCTGGTATCCCTTATTCTCAAGGAGATTCCAAATAAAATCGTTGCCAGCAATTTTAATATTAACGTTTAAATCTGCCGTACTTGGAAGGTTCTTTGAAGCCCTTTTTTGAGCACTGGTTTCCGCATAGCGGGCAACTTCAGCAATAAAATAAATTAGGTAAACAAAAAGTTCCCTGCTTTTATCCATTTGCTTTTCTAATGTTTGAACGGGATGCTGAAACGTATTGGTAGAATCCGCGGCTTCAATCATATAGAGCAACTGCATCACTTTTACGCGGATATTTCTTCTGCTGATCATTAAACAAGAACTTTTTTTGAGCGGGGCGAAGGTAGGGATTTATCGTTTATTTTGGTTTGATAATTGTAGTTTCTGGTGAAATTTTGGCACTCTTGGTGGAAGGCCTCCGTTTGTTAGCATTAGAATTCTGTCAACAACAGCCTTTTCGCTCCCCATTTATTGCAAGTAACTGAAAAATTGGCTGAAATGACGCTCTGGCATAATTATCGCAATCACTCTGTAAATTTTAAACAACTAACCAAAATCAATAACGTATGGCTAAGAAAATCAACGTTACTCCTCTGCACGACAGAGTTCTTGTAAAGCCTGCTGCTGCTGAAGAAAAAACAGCCGGTGGAATCATTATCCCTGATACTGCAAAAGAAAAGCCACAACGTGGTGTAATCGTTGCTGCCGGAAAAGGTAAAACAGATGAGCCAATGACTGTAAAAGTAGGTGACACTGTATTGTATGGCAAGTATGCTGGTACTGAAGTTCAAATTGAAGGACAAGACTTGTTGATCATGAGAGAAAGTGATCTGTTGGCGATTCTTTAATTATTATCATTTCTAAAATTGTAAAACTACAAATATGGCTAAGCAAATTTTCTTTGATATTGAAGCTAGAAATAAAATGAAGAAAGGCGTTGACACCCTAGCCAACGCTGTTAAAGTAACATTAGGACCAAAGGGTCGTAATGTGGTTATTGAGAAAAAATTTGGCGCACCTTCTGTAACTAAGGATGGTGTTTCTGTTGCAAAAGAAATTGAATTAGAAGATGCAATTGAAAACATGGGTGCACAAATGGTGAAAGAAGTAGCTTCTAAAACTGCA
Source organism: Sediminibacterium sp. (assembly GCA_017996795.1). Taxonomy (GTDB): domain Bacteria; phylum Bacteroidota; class Bacteroidia; order Chitinophagales; family Chitinophagaceae; genus Sediminibacterium. The sequence goes on from JAGOGG010000222.1 coordinate 3,206, forward strand.
GATATTGCAGGTGATGGAACTACTACTGCAACTGTATTGGCTCAGGCAATCATCAGCGAAGGTTTAAAGAACGTTGCTGCTGGTGCAAATCCAATGGATTTAAAGCGTGGCATTGATAAAGCTGTTGCTAAAGTGGTTGATAGCTTAAGAGCACAATCTCAAGCAGTTGGAAACGATTCTAAAAAAATTGAGCAAGTAGCTACTATTTCTGCTAACAGTGATAGCGAAATTGGCAAGTTGATTGCAACTGCAATGGCTAAAGTTGGAA
>JAGOGG010000223.1 GCA_017996795.1 Sediminibacterium sp.
GGCTAGGGTTCCAATCCCTCTTTCATAAAACTGTACCCATGGATTGAAAAATATACCTGCATGTAGCTTTTTTACCTCTCCTGTTGCACCCAATGTTTCAATGATGCTGTGGTCGGTAGGGTTGTCGTTCAAATCTCCCATCACAATTATTTTTGCGGTATTATTTTCACGACGTATGGAATCTGCATGGTCCCTGCAAAGTTTTGCTGCAGCAGCTCTTGCTGGTGCACTTCTTTCTTCGCCCCCTCTTCTGCTTGGCCAATGGTTTATATATAGATGTATTTCTTCCCCGCTCAGTTTTCCTTTAACGTATAAAATATCTCTGGTAAAATAGGCTTCTTTACTCCTTCCAGGAAGTGTTACTTCTAATGCTTTGGCATAATACGGATGAAAATACTCAGACTGATACAATAAACCCACATCTACACCACGTACATCTTTAGAATCAAAATGAATGATTTTATATTTTTTATTTCTTAATAAAAAATGATTGACCAAATCAATTAAGACCGTATCATTTTCAATTTCAGCAACACCAATTATTGCAGCACCTCTTGGATGAGCCTGCACGCCAAAATCTTTTAGTACATAAGCTAACTTGAATAACTTATTTGTATAAATTTCACTAGTATAATGTTTAGCTCCCTCTGGTGTAAACTCATCATCATTTACAATAGGGTTATCAATCGTGTCGTATAAATTTTCTAGGTTATAAAAACCAATGACTGCAACCTCAATAGGTTTTTTTTCTTGCCAACCTAATACAAGACAAATTAGTATGATTAACGACCATTTCATGATAGGAAAATAGCATTTATCAAATTGAAAATTATACAGTATTTACAGCAAGGAGAATGATTATTTAACGGGGCTATTTTAAGTGTTTGTACCCTTTTTTATAAATGACTTTTTTTAATCAATTCTTGTTAATACTTTCATTTTGTTTGTAATTCCGCAAGTAGATTATATGCGGATTTTGTTTTTCTTTTTTGGGTTGATTCAAGCCGCCGCTTTTGCCCAACCTCCTATAAAGCCTATTTTGCTGAAAAGCAAGAACCAATGGGTGGATAGTAATTTAGATAAGGATGGATGGAAGTATTTTCAAGATCAATACACCAACGAGTCTACTTTATCGGAAGGAGAAGAGGAGCATTCTTTTGTGCCTTCTTTGTTACAATCTGGGAAAGATCTGTTTAGTTCCTTAACAGGTTTCAGTTTTAGTATTAGAAGGTTTAGGATGAAAGGATTGAATAATCGTTATTTTTCTCAATCCATTCATGAAATTTCCATGAATCAGTTGTCTGATGGAAATATTCCCTGGACCAATTGGGGCGGACTCAATGAAGTTACTTCGAACAACCAATATGCAACAGGATTAAAAGACAATGAATACCAATTTGGTGGATTGGGTAATTCAGTGTTTATGCAATTGAATGCGAGTAAATTATTTCCGCAAACCACTGTTACACTCAATTTATCTAATAGAAATTATCACCAACGACTTGCTTTTACCAAAGTATGGACCGAAAATAAATATGGCTGGTCTTTTGCAACAAGCATTGCTTTTAAACAGGGGCTGGGTGGGCAATTTAATGCCAATGCCTTTAATGGATTTTCCTACTTTTTGTCGATCGATAAAAGCTTGAAGAATCAGTTATTTTCTTTGGTATTTCTCGGTAATAAACAAGCGAATACCAGAACTGCAGCCGTAACAGAAGAGATGGTTGCTTTGACTGGGAACAAACAATATCAACCAGGTTGGGGCTTTCAATCAAACCATATCAGAAATGCCAATTGGCAGTTTAATCATCATCCTATGTTATTGTTGTCTCACGAATATAATTTGCATGAGAAGATTAAACAAGTGAGTACTTTACTATTAAGTACGGGTGAAAAATTTAATACAGCATTAGATTGGTATAATTCCACAGACCCAAGACCTGATTATTATCGTTACTTACCCTCTTTTTTAAAAGATAGTCTTCTCTCACAAAACCTCCTCACGCATTTACAATTGAACCCTACTCAGTTGCAAATTAATTGGGATCATTTATATTGGATTAATCAAAATAGTACTCCCGATAAAAGGGCTCGATATTTATTGGAAGAAAGGGTAGAGCAATCAAAAAAAATAGTTTTGAATACTCGTTATCGTATTCAGTTGAATGATCTTTTACTACTCAATTTCCAGGGTCAATTTAGAACAGAAAGGTATACTTACTTTAAAAGAATCAATGATTTATTGGGTGCCGTTTACTCAATTAATTGGAACCAATTTGCAGAAGATAATCTTCCAGGGAGTACTGCCATCCAAAATGATTTAAATCATCCTAATCAAATCTTAAGAGTGGGGGATGTATTTGGGTATCATTATCAAATGAATTTACGTCAATGGTTAATGATGTCGCAAGCGATTTATACATTACCAAAGTTTGATTTCAATGCAGCAATTGAATACACGGCTACTTCTTACCAGAGAGTCGGGAAGTATAGAAACGGAGTTTTTCCTCAAAATTCTTATGGCGCTTCAATCCCCAATTATTTTAATAATTATCAAATAAAAATGGGCGTTACTTACAAACAAAATGGGCGCAATTATTTTTATTTCAGAACTGCCTTTTCAACTAAACCACCATTGGTGAATGACTTATATATTTCTCCAAGGATTAGTTCACTTATTCAAGCAGATATGGTGAATGAGTTCACGTTTATGAACGAACTAGGCTATGTATTGAATGCACCTAGTTTAAAAATTACCGCTAATGCATATTGGATTAGAACCTATCATGCAATGGATGTGATGAGTTTTTACCATGATGGGTACCAAAATTTAGTCAATTATGCTTTGTCTAATATCGGAACCAAAATGATGGGTCTAGAATTGAGTATGGCTTATACAATGCATGGAGGCTTAACTTTTAGTGCAGCAATGAATGCTGGGAAATACATTTATCAGCGAAGACCCAACTACAGTGTGATGGCCGATAATGAATCTCATATTTCTGAAAAAGGTGTTCTGTATATTGATCAGTTTCCAATTACGGGTTTACCACAGTTGGCTTTGTACAGTGGTTTGGCATATCGGTCGAATGGAAATCTGTTTTTAAATCTTAGTAGTTCGTTTATGGCAAACCAGTGGCTTTCTTTTAATCCTATCAGACGAACATACGATGCTGCTCAAAACTTACCTGCAAATATTGATGCCCAACTGATTACTCAACCTAGTGCTTTGCCTAATGCATTGATAGTTGATTTTTCTGCAGGATATAGTTGTAAGATTAAAAAATTTAGAGATGGCAGTGGGTATTATTTGCAGCTTTTTTTAGGAGTAAATAATGTACTAAATCAATCCATCATAACTGGTGGCTTTGAGCAGTTGAGATTTGATACACCTGGTGGTGACATAAATAAATTTCCTAATAAATATTATTATAGTCCTGGAATACTTTATTCTCTAAGTATAAAATG
>JAGOGG010000224.1 GCA_017996795.1 Sediminibacterium sp.
CAGAATTTAAATAAACTTATCGTATTGGATAATGTTCAATTTACAGATGCTTCTATAGGCAACACCTATTTTGACAGTGATATGAATACCTCTAGTTTTGCTACTGCAACAGATCACACCATTAAAGATATCAATGACAGTTCAGTAATTGTAAGAGTAAGTTCATTCTCTACATTTGCCACCAAGCCTGTTCCAAGCACAAGCGGAAAAATTTATGGTGTTATGACTCGTTTTAGTGGTACTTACCAATTTATGCTTAGAACTGAAAGAGATGTGCAATTGACCAATCCAAGAATACTTCCTGTGCCAGCATTTTTCACTGAGCCTTTCACGACAAATTTCTCAGCTTGGAGAACTTTTAGTGTGACAGGTGCGCAAACATGGGGACTACAAGCTTCAGGTGGTAATCCTTCACAATATGTAAAAATGAATGGTTTTGCCAGTGGCGCAAATAATGCTAATGAAGATTGGTTGGTTTCACCAGCACAAAACCTTTCCACATTTACAACTGCAATTTTATCTTTTGAAACAGCTACTAATTTTACTGGAGATCCGCTTACCGTTTTAATTTCAACAAATTACAGCGGATCAGGAAACCCAACTACTGCCACTTGGACACCACTTACTGGTACTCTAGCTACAATGAATGGAGGTACTAGTAATTGGGTTGCTTCTGGACCAATTAATATTAATGCCTATACAGGTGCTGGTAACAATACCGTATATATTGCATTCAAATACACTTCTACAACAACTTCAGGGTCTGATTGGCGTGTTGACAATGTGAAAATACTTGCCAATTAATACCCTTTAATCTGAAATATAAAAGAGAGGCTTTATGGCCTCTTTTTTTATGCTTAGTCATGGCTTGCCTATTGGTTAGTTGAGATTAAAATATTGGACTAACTTAACCATTTGGTTATTTTCTTATTCTGCAGCTATGAAAAAAACAATCATTGGTTTATCTTTCATGATATTCCCAGCAATACTTTTTGCTCAATATGATCGTGGTAATGATACCATCAAAAAAAGTACAACACAAGAACTAAAGTTTAGTACAAAACAATTGATTGTTCCGACCATCCTTTTTACGTACGGCATCGTAGCCATTGAAAGTGACTATTTGAAACTTATCAATACCAACCTAAGAGATGAATTAAAAGAAAATATTGATGAGAAAATCACGATTGATGATTTCACTCAGTATTTCCCTGCTGCATCAGTGTATCTTTTAAATAATGTTGGCATAGCAGGAAAACATAACTTGAAAGACCGATCGATTATTTTGGCTACCTCCTACCTTCTTATGACTGGCTCGGTAACAAGTTTAAAAGGTTTGACAAAAATAGAAAGACCAGACGGAAGCGCTAACAACTCTTTTCCGTCAGGACATACAGCTACGGCCTTTTCAGGTGCGGAATTTTTATGGCAAGAATATAAAGACGTTAATATTTGGTACGGCATTTCCGGATATGTAGTGGCTGCCGGTACTGGCTTTTTTAGAATTTATAACGGGCGCCATTGGCTTTCTGATGTTGCCATGGGTGCTGGGATTGGAATTATGAGTACCAAAATTGCTTATTGGACTTTTCCTTATGTTCAAAAATATTTCTTTAAATCTAGAAAAGATGTGGGCACCATCATCACCCCTTTTTATAACGGAAAACAGCTTTGTCTAGGCATGGTGATCCAATTTAAATAAAATTGCCTTAGATGTGCCCAAAAGGCATTTAAAAAACTATTAAATTACTTGAAGTCCCATTTTAAACTAATCGTTTTAAAAGTTGAAACGAGGTGTTCATTTACAATTGTTTCGTTTCTAGAAGTTTGAGTTGCAAAAGAAACATAAGAATAAATCAATAGATTAGAAACAAAAAAAACCGGACTTGACGTCCGGTTTTTATATGATTTGGATGGATTGCTTACTATTTCACAATCAAGAATTCTGAACGTCGGTTTTGTGCATGTTGCTCCTCGGTACAAGTTTCTTTACAATCTACTTTTGGTTCAACTTCTCCCATTCCTTTTGCAGAGATTCTATTGGCTGCAATACCTTTAGAAAGAACATATTGTCTTGTTGCTTTTGCTCTTCTGTCAGATAAGTTCATGTTGTAAACATCACTTCCTCTGTTGTCCGTATGTGCTTTGGCTAAGATGACCAATTTGTCGTTGCTTTTCATCACTTGTACTAATTTGTCTAACTCGAAAGCACCTTCTTGGGTAATGTTGCTTTTGTTGTATTCAAAGTAAATCGGATTCAATACAATTTCTGTTTCGGTTACAATCACATCAATTGGTTGTAAAGCAGCATCGATTTTGGTTTGTCCGCCTTTGGTTTGGCTAACACTAAACGTACCACTCTCAAATCCGTCTTTAGAAGCTTGAATATTGTAGGCTTTATCACATTCTACATCATACGATACTTCCCCTTTTTCGTTGGTAGTTTTGGTGGCAATGACGTTTTTCTTGTCGTCTACAATTGATACACTTGCATTGGCAAGAATTGCTCCTGTTTTTGCGTTAGTAACCACGGTTAATACTTCTAAACCGCAAATTGGCGTTGCACCAAAAATATCATCATTACCGTTTCTATTACTTGCGAAGAAACCTAAATTTTTAGCTTTATTGAAAGTAAATCCGAAATCATCTTTTTCTGTGTTCACAGGTTTCCCCATGTTAACCGCTTCTGAACCTTTACTTAAATCGATAGAAAATACATCGAGACCTCCTAAACCTGGTTTTCCGCTAGATGCATAGTAAAGGGTTGTATTGTCATCTGCAATAAAAGGAAAACTTTCGTTACCTTCTGTATTCACTTTTGCTCCTAAGTTTTCTGGTGTTCCGAAAGTTCCATCCGCATTCACAGATGCTTTCCAGATATCAATACCACCTAGACTGCCCGGCATATCAGATGAGAAATATAATGTTTTACCATCACGGCTTAAGCTAGGATTGCTTGTTGAGTAATCGTTGCTGTTGAAAGGTAATGAGATAGCTTTACCCCATTTCCCATTGTCTTTAGTAGCAACAAACAAATTGTTTCTACTTAATTTAAGGTTGTACTTCTTATCTTTTTCAAAAGAGGCTTCTCTAAAACTATCACTAGAAAAATAAACGGTGTTACCATCATTACTGATGCTAACTGGACCATCATGGTATTTCGAATTTAGTTCGCTAACAGTTGCTGCATTAGTAATCGTTCCGTCGATATTGTAATCAGCTCTGTAGATATCTAAGAAAGGTTCCTTTGTCCATCCGTAATCTTTACGTGCACTATTTCTAGCACTTGTAAAATATAGTTGATTGTCATAAAGTACCGCGCCAAAATCAGACTTGTCGCTACTGATTTCTAATGACTTCACGTCGTACTTTTTTTGTTTGTCTAAAAGTCTCGGAATGTAATTTGGATTTTCTTTGAATGTTTTAGCTCT
>JAGOGG010000044.1 GCA_017996795.1 Sediminibacterium sp.
TCATTGTTTGCATCTTCCATTTCTAACAAAGAATCATAATTTACATCGGCTTCAGCCAACAATACGTTCATATGTCCCGGCATTCTTCCTGCTACGGGGTGAATGGCATATTTAACTTCTACTCCTTTTTCTTCTAGTAATTGTTCTAGTTCGTGGCAAATATGTTGCGCTTGAGCCACAGCTAATCCATAACCAGGAACAATCATCACTTTATTGGCATAACTCATGCAAACAGCAGCATCACTAATCGAAATTTCTTTGAAACTCCCTGTAATAGCTTGCTGTTCTCCCTTTGATGATGCTCCAAAAGAACCCAATAAAACATTCATTAAACTTCGGTTCATTGCTTTACACATCAAAATGGTCAACAAAGTACCAGCTGCACCAACCAAAATACCTCCTGTCAGCATAACTTGGTTATCATACAAAAATCCCCCACATGCTGCCGCAACACCTGTAAAAGAATTTAAGAGGGAAATAACCACTGGCATATCTGCTCCTCCAATGGGCAAAACAAATAATACCCCATATAAAACAGCAGCAGCCGTAATAAAATAAAACCAATAATAATTGGTAATAGAAATATTGTATACTAAATAAGTAGCAACACCAACAATGGCTAATAACAAAATATTATTCGCAACCTGTTGTCCATTGAAAGCAAAATCTTTAACCGAACCATTTAGTTTACCCCATGCAATCATACTACCTGCAAAAGAAATGGTACCAATAATTAACCCAGCAAAAATGATTAGTAAAGTTGCACCATCTAAACTTCCTGCTGCTGCATACAAATTATCTTGCACCAACATTGGATGGGTTAAATGTTGAAATTCTATAATTGAAATTAAAGCAGCACAAGCTCCTCCCATACCATTAAATAAACTAACCATTTCTGGCATAGAAGTCATTTTCACTTTTTTTGCCGCTAAAGTTCCGGCAATTGTTCCCACTGCCAACCCGCCAAAAATCCATCCATAGTTTTCGAGCTTGACTCCATCTTTACTGTATAAAAAAATGGTGCCTAAAATGGCAATGGCCATACCAGCTGCTGCAACCCAGTTACCCTTCCGAGCTGTATCTGGATGAGACAACATTTTGAGCCCTACAATAAAACTAACAGAGCCCAATAAGTAACAAAGTGTAAGCAAATTTATTTCCATGTTATTTTTTCTTCTTAAACATTTCCAACATTCTATCAGTCACTACAAATCCACCTACCACATTTAAAGTACCCAATACTACCGCTAAAAATCCGATGATTAATGCTGGTATATCATCCGATGATACTTGTCCCATTACGATGATTGCGCCAATAATTACCACACCATGTATGGCATTGGCACCACTCATCAATGGTGTGTGCAACACACTAGGAACACGACCAATTACTTCTATCCCTAAAAAAATAGATAGAATTACGATGTAAATAATCTGGATATGTTCTTGTAAATAAGCTAAAAAAGTATTCATATAATTAGTTAAGATGCAAGCAATGATTGAATACGGTCGTTTATTATTGCGCCACCATGCGCCATACAACAACCTTTTACTATATCGTCTTCAAAATTTAAATTGATTGCTCCTTCTTTGGTTAAAATCAATTGTAAAAAATTAAACATATTCTTACCATACACTTTACTAGCATCTGCAGGCATATCCGAAGCCAATTGACTGTTGCCAACTAAAGTGACTCCATGCAACTGAATAGTGGCATTATTTTGGACCCCAAAAACATTCCCACCTGAAGAAGCAGCCAAGTCTATTACTACTGCTCCCGGTTTCATTAATTTGAGCATGTCTTCATCAATCAATAATGGGGCAGGCTTTCCTTGTAATTGAGCTGTTGCAATAATGACATCAGATTTAGCTACCGAAAGGGCTAAACGTTCTTTTTGTTTTTGTTTAAATTCAACCGTTTGTTCTACCGCATAGCCACCCGCTGCTGAAGCATCTGCAGCGCCTTCCACTTCAATAAATTTAGCGCCTAAACTCATTACTTCTTCTTTAACTGCTGCCCTAGTATCAGACACTTCTACCACTGCCCCTAAGCGTTTTGCTGTTGCAATTGCTTGAAGTCCGGCAACACCAGCGCCCAACACCATCAATTTTGCTGGAGGAATACTTCCTGCTGCAGTCATAAACATCGGGAAATAACGTGGCAACAAATCGGCTGCTTTTAAAACAGCTTTATACCCCGCAATATTTGCCTGACTACTCAATACATCCATAGACTGCGCGCGAGTGGTTCGGGGTATCATATCTAAACTAAAAATGGTGCAGCCTTTTGAAGCCCAATCTTTCATTAATTGAAAATTGAATAATGGCTGAAACACCCCTACTAATATTGCACCAGGCTGTGTTTTTGCTAAATCTTCTGCTGAAATACTCCAATAACTCAATAAAATAGTAGCAGAATTTAGCAGCGTGGTCCTATTCACTATTGTAGCACCTGCTGCAAAATATAACTCGTTGTTTGCAAATGCCAGAGCACCCGCATCTTCTTCCACCATCACTTGTATACCCTGCTTAACCAATGATGCCAACTGTTCTGGCAGCATAGCTACTCTATTTTCTCCTGCCGGTTCTTTAAGGATACCAATTATCATGTATGTAAGTTAATTCATTTAAACTGAACTATAAAATGCTGCTTTTCTTTTTGTTCCTTTCTAAAAAAAACCAATCCAATAAAAAATAAATCAATGGTTAATGTAACACTATCATCATTTTTTATTGCTGCCCATGCCTGCTCCATTTCTTTACTCCAATGAATATCATCAAACACAACAACGGAGTATTCATGCAGATTGGGCTTCATCTTATTGAAATACCGAATGGTTGGTTCAAATCGATGATTCCCATCAATGATCACAAAATCCAAGGACTTATTTTTTTGGAGCACACTGGCCAAAGTACTGTCAAAATTCCCAATCACCTGCTCAATATTATGTAAACCAATATGTTGAAAATGACGTTGCGCTTGCTTGGCAATTTCAGGTGCACCTTCCATGGTAATGACGAATCCATTTTGATTGGCTGCTGCTAAATAGCTAGTAGTAATTCCAAAAGAAGTGCCAAGTTCTAAAATGGTAGATGAACCAAAATGGTTGACCATCCTAAATAATAATTGACTAAATTTTTTAGGCTTTAATGCACTCTTTGCTATTGAAGAAATGGTTCTAGTATAATGTTGGTTTATTCTTGAACCAGCTCCAAAATCTGTTACCTCAATTGGAGTGTTATTAAATAAAAGTTCTTCTCTTACTTCTTCAATTAAAGGAAATACATAAAAATTCCTATCATCCGTAAAAACGGTATCAATTAAATCGAATACAAAGGGGGAGTGAATTCCATGCCCTTTAGCGTTGGAAGATTTCAACCAATACTGTATATAACGCAAACCAAGTTCAAAAGATGAATACATTATGATTGAATTTGATTAATTGGAAGCCATTTCTTTAGCCAAAACAGCGCATAAACGAGTGAAAACCAACTTAAAAAATGGGCCAACTGGATGAACCAATCAAGCAAATCAAAATTGGGTAAAGCAGTACCATCCAAGAAATAGACCATTACGCCTAAGCTGAACCACAAGCTTTTTCTAAAAAACGGAATAACAAAAAACAAAGGTAGTAGAATCTGTACAAAGGTTCTTAGTACAGATTGGTCTACATAATTTAACCAAAAATCACTGACAGTTTGCTGCGTATTAAATGAACGTAAGAATTGAATAACACCAACCAATAAACGAATTTGATAAAAAGCGTGAATGAGCAATAAAATATTCATTACTTGTAAAATGCTTTTACTGTATACACTTTTAACATTGTTTGCGTACACAACTGAAGCAATTACTAGAAATGGAATGAGAATTAAATAGAGAAAGGGAATAATTTGCATGATCAAGAATGTTTTTGCCAACATTGAAAGCGATAAGCAAAAGCATGTTTAGCATCTGCATTTTTAGATTCATCCATCGTCAATTGCCAAATATCCGTATCAAGTGCTGGGAAAAAAGTATCTCCCTCAATTATGGTATCAACCCTTGTTAAATATATTTTATGCGCAAAGGGCAATGCGGTTGCATACAATTCTCCCCCACCAATAATATAAGATTCTTTATAATCGTATTCAGAAGCTATCCGCAAAGCATCTTCTAAAGAAGCTGCTTTTTGAACACCATCTGCCTGCCAATCTGATTGCCGAGTTACAACAATATTTAGTCTCCCATTCAAAGGTTTGCCAGATAATGACTCAAAGGTTTTTCTTCCCATGATTACCGGCATTGCCCAAGTAGTTTGCTTAAAGAATTTCATATCATTTGGCAAATGCCAAAGCAATTGATTATTTAAACCAATGGCATTATTTGTAGAAGCGGCAACAATGATAGATATGATCATATTAAACTGCAACAGGTGCTTTAATTGCTGGATGACACTGGTAATTTTCTAAAGTAAAATCAGAGAAGTCAAAATCAAAAATACTGGTAATAGTTGGATTCAATTTCATTGTAGGCAATGGATAGGGATCCCTGCTCAATTGAAGTTGCACTTGATCTAAATGATTATTATAAATATGTACATCCCCAAAACTATGCACAAAGTCTCCATATTGCAACCCAGTTACTTGAGCCATCATCATGGTAAGCAAAGCATAAGAGGCAATATTAAAAGGCACACCTAAAAACACATCTGCACTTCTTTGATACAATTGACAACTCAATTTTCCGTCTGCAACATAAAATTGAAATAAACTATGACAAGGCATTAATGCCATTTGCGCAAGCTCTCCTACATTCCAAGCACTCACTATCATCCTTCTACTATCTGGATTATGTTTAAGCTGATGTAATACGTCTGTAATTTGATCAATTACTTTTCCATCAGCTCCCTCCCAGCTTCTCCATTGCTTACCATAAACAGGCCCAAGGTCACCATTTTCATTGGCCCACTCGTTCCAAATACTCACACCATGATCAGTTAAATATTTGGTATTGGTATCCCCTTTTAAAAACCAAAGCAGCTCGTAAATAATGCTTTTTAAATGCAGCTTTTTTGTGGTGACTAAAGGGAACCCTTTTGCTAAATCAAAACGCATTTGATGACCAAAGCAACTGATGGTACCTGTTCCAGTGCGATCTGTTTTTGCTACTCCGTTCGCTAGAATATGTTTTAATAAATCGTGATACTGTTGCATACGCAAATTAACAACGAAATGGCCGCATTTTGCGGCCATTGACACTGCTGTGCAGAAATTGTGATTATTCCACTACTTTTTAGAGATCAATTTATTGAAGCTTAAATACCAACCCATATTGCTTACATGCGTATCAAAGCTGCCAAATTTGCCCTGAACACTAAGTCCAAAACCGATACTGCCTCTTAATGAAAATTGATCATATTGGTATTTAAACTCATCAACCACACCAGAAGCATATTTATATCTAAGCGTATTATTTGATTTACTATATACAGCAGGCAATGCAGCTTGTAAGAAAAAAGCTGTTGAATTTCTTTTGTTCAACGGTAAATAATAACGGGTTATTGGGGCAATTCCAATATCTAAACTATTGTCAATATTCTTCGTATCAACGTTAGGCAACGAGGGGCCTGGGCCAATAGTTATTGGATAAGTTAAATAACTTCTCCGGTCTGTATGAACCCCCGCAATGCCCATTACTCCAATCATCCAATTTTGTTGAACAAACTTACCATACATAGGGGCTAATAAAATACCCAAATTGGTATTCCCTTTAGTGATAGAGATATCAGTATAGGAACCCATCATATCTGAGTAAACAGGAGAAATTCCAATTCCCCAAAATGATTTTCCTTTATTAAAATGTGAGTGGGTTGTTTTTTCGTTTTGGGAAAATACCAAATGACCAAAACCCAGTGCTAGTAATAGCATCCAAACTTTCTTCATAAACTTTTTTTATATAAGAGTCTATAAAGCAGAAAAGGGTTGCACCATTTATATAATAATTATGCCTTTCGTCTGTCTAATTCCTTTTTGATTAAAGACAATTCACGCCCAGTTTGTCCAGCAACACTTGAATTTTCCTTAGCCCTGCGCATTAAATAAGGAATCACATCTTTGATGGGGCCAAAAGGCAAATACTTACTCACTTTAAATCCCTCTTTCGCTAAATTGAAAGTAATATTATCACTCATACCATATAGCTGAGAAAAATGAACATGAGGATGGTTGTGAGGCAAGTTTTTCTCATGCATAATTTCAGCTGCCAGCAAATTGCTTTTTTCATTATGCGAAGCTATGATAACTGAAATGTCTTCTAAATGATCAAAGCAAAACTTCACTGCTGAATTAAAATCAGCATCTGTTGCTTCCTTGGTTGGTTGAATGGGAGAACCATAGCCCAATTCTTCTGCTCTTTCACGCTCTTTTTCCATATAAGCACCTCTAACCAATTTGATGCCTAATTTAAAATGTTGCTGCTTTGCAATTTTATATGACAATTGTAAAAAATGAAGGCGATCGTGTCTATACAACTGGATGGTATTATAAACAATCACTTTGTCTTTATTAAAGACTTCCATCATTTCCATGCATAAACGATCAATTGGGTCTTGAATCCAACTTTCTTCTGCATCAATTAATACACCAATATTTTTCTCCGCTGCAATTTCACAGATGGTATACATTCTATCGCGGACCCGATCCCATTCTGCAACTTCTTCTTCATGATCATGCACCCCACTTCTTAACCTTGGTGCTTCGTTCAAGGTTTGCAATAAATCAAAACGAGCTAAACCTGTAACCTTGATACTAATAAAAGGAATATTGGTTTGTGTTGCTGCATAGTTAATTACTCTAATAAATTCCTCAGTAGCAAGGTCAAAACTTTCCTCTGACTCTTTCCCTTCAACCCCGTAATCTAGAATTACTTGAACACCATATTTGCCAAGAACATTGCCCACCTCAGCAGTTTCTTCTAAAGTTTCGCCTCCTACAAATTGCTTAAAAATGGTCTTTCTGATTAACCCATTCACCAATGGAATGCCTGTTTTCATGATATAGGGAGTAAGGGTAGTTCCTAATTTCACGAACCAAGGAAATTCCATGGTTTTAAACAAGAACTTGGCTCCTTTTAATTCTTTATCAGTTTTGTAAGCAAATGCATTTTGGGTATTGTCGAAAGAAATATTCATACTAACAGATGTTCGTTGAGCAAATATCGGTACTCCATGCTTAAGTATGCAGTATTTAGCTAAAAAACTGTATAATTTTTTTAGATGGCTTGGTGATTAAAAGGCTGCAAAACCATTTCACTAACCACCCCACTTGCAGGTTGCTGACATAAAAACCAAATGGCTTTGGCTGCCTCTTCTGCTACAATCATTTTATCACGTTGAACCCTTAAATCAATATTATCCCAAAAAGCAGAATCAATTCCCCCTAAGAAAATATTGGTGATTCTAATTTCTGTTCTTTTGAGTTCTTCACGAATACTTTGCATCATTCCTACTAAACCATATTTACTTGCACTGTAAGCGGCGGCACCAGCCATGGGCACTTTTCCAAGTACGCCAGGAATATTAATGATCAGTCCCTTTTTTTGCTCTTTCATATTCGGCAAAACTGCTTTAACCAAATAAAAAGCTCCCATTAAATTCACTTGAAGGGTACGTTCGAACTCAGCGCTAGTAAGCAAATCCATTGTTTTAATGACACCAATACCGGTTGCATTAATCAAAATATTGATTACGGGGGTTTGCAACAATACTTGTAGTATGGTTTGATTTACGGAGGTTTCATTGGTTATATCCATCTGAAAACAACGAGTCTGCGGTATACCTGCTTCTAAGGCAACATCCGCCAGCTTCACCGAATTCTGACCTGTTAAAAAAACTACCGCCCCGCTGGCGCTTACTTGTTTAGCAACTTGAGATCCAACTCCACCAGTTGCACCAGCAATTAGTACTATTTTTCCTTTTAAAGATTCCATTAATTTTTTTTAGTACAACAATGAGTAAGGCATTTTGTTGTAAAAGGTCTTTATGAACATAGTCAGCATTGTCTTTCCGCATCAATTATTTAAAGATCAACCAGCACTGGACCCCACTATTCCGGTTTATTTGGTAGAAGAATGGCTTTTTTTTAAACAATTCCCTTTTCATTTTCAAAAGCTTTTGTTGCATAGAGCCAGTATGCAGCAATACAAAGACTTTCTAGCGAACAAGGGGTATATCGTCCAATATATTGAAACCAATGAAACAATTTCAAATGTGCTTCAATTAGTCCCCCATTTAGCAAAAAATGGAGTTACACAAATTAGAGTAGTTGATCCAACAGATAACTGGCTCGATAAAAGGCTATCAGAATCTTGCAAGAAAAATAACATAACAATTGAGCAGTTTAACTCTCCAGGATTCCTAAATACCCTTTCAACAACAGATGCGTTCTTCGAAAAGAGAAATAGGTTTTTCCAAACAGACTTTTATACCTGGCAAAGAAAGTCAAGGAAAATTTTGGTAAATGAAGCGTTACAACCAGATGGAGGTAAATGGACTTTTGATGCAGACAACAGAGATAAATATCCAAAGAATAAGCAGGCTCCTACTTGTGAATTTATGGACGAAAATGGGTTGATCAAAGCTGCAACCAAATACATCACCCAACATTTTCCCAACAACCCTGGTAGTAAAACGGCTCCATTTACACAAATAGATAAAAAAGGATACTACCCAATTGATTTTGAATCGGCAGAGAAGTGGTTAACACAGTTTTTACAAACCCGATTCACTGAATTTGGCGTTTACGAAGATGCAATGGTTGCAGGGGAAACTGTTTTACATCACAGCGTATTGAGTCCCTTAATTAATATTGGTTTATTAACACCACAACAAGTGCTTGATGAAACTTTACGGTACGCTGAAAAAGCTTCCATACCTATTAATTCAGTAGAAGGTTTTGTTAGACAAATTATAGGATGGAGAGAATTTATTTACCAGGTTTATGCAAGAGTGGGGAGCAAACAAAGAACCCGAAACTATTGGGGATTTAAAAGACCAATTCCAGCATCCTTTTACGATGGTACTACAGGTATTGTTCCGCTAGACGATGCCATTCAAAAGCTACAACAAACCGGATACAACCATCATATAGAAAGATTAATGATTATTGGCAATTTTATGCTACTCTGCGAGTTTGATCCTAATCAAGTTTATCAATGGTTTATGGAAATGTATGTTGATGCGTATGATTGGGTAATGGTACCCAATGTATATGGAATGACCCAGTTTGCTGATGGAGGATTAATGACTACTAAACCTTATATCAGCGGAAGTAATTATATCTTAAAAATGAGCAATTATCCCAAAGGCGAATGGCAAGCAATTTGGGATGGACTTTTTTGGAGATTCATGCATGTTCACCGTTCATTTTTTTTACAAAACCCCCGTTTGGGAATGCTGGTAAAAACATTTGATAAAATGCCGGAAACCAAAAAAACAAATCACTTAAGCAATGCAGAAAAGTATTTACAACTCTTAGACAAGCAATAAGGCAAAATGAATACGTCCATACAATTCCCCACCAACTACAGCTCAATTACTGAACGAATTGAACAAATAGATGCAAAACAATATGAACGAACCAGAAATTTCATCAATGGTGCGGTCACTTATTTGTCGCCTTATATTGCTAGAGGTGTAATTCATCTCCCTCAAATTAAAGAGATAGTTGTGGCCAAATATGGTCGTTACATTTCCGAAAAATTGGTACAAGAATTGGCTTGGAGAGAATTTTTTCAAAGGGTATGGCAACATAAACAAGCTCAAATATTTACCGACTTAAAACAGGATCAAACAAATGTTGCACATCATTTAATTCCTGCATGCATTGAAGAGGGCCAAACGGGTATTGAAGCAATTGACGAAGCCATACAAAACTTGTATACAACAGGCTATATGCATAACCATGCAAGAATGTACACAGCCATGTTAACCTGTAATATCGCTCAAGCCCATTGGCTTAGTCCTGCAAAATGGATGTACTACCACTTATTAGATGGGGATCTGGCTAGTAATATGTTAAGTTGGCAATGGGTTGCTGGTAGTTTTAGTAGTAAAAAATACTATGCCAATCAGGAAAATATCAATAAATACACAGGCAACAAACAACAAAATACCATTCTAGATTGCAGTTACGAAGCATTACCCCATCTAGAAATACCTACTATACTCAAAGCAACCAAAGCACTAAAATTTGAAACAGTTCTGCCTATTACCCAAACACCACATGTAGACCATAGCCTACCTATTTTAGTTTACAATAGTTACAATATAGACCCCAACTGGCATAAAGAAAGAATAGCTAATCGAATTCTATTATTAGAACCAGCACATTTTAAAAACTACCCCGTTAGCAAAAAAGTATTGGACTTTATACTTGCATTGGCAAAAGACAATATTCCCGATATTCAAGTATATTCAGAATCATTTGACTCCCTAAAGAACTTGGCGCCCGATGCCAATTTTATTTATAAAGAACATCCTTTAAACACCCACTATACGGGCAAAATGGAACCCCGAGCTTGGCTATTTGATCAAGTAAATCAATACCATGGAAGTTTTTTTAGTTATTGGAAAAAATGTGAACGCTATTACCAATAAATAGAGAGATTTGCTCATGCAAATTACCTCAATTCAACTTTTTCGCTATTCTATTCCCATGGTGCCTTTCACTATTGCAACAGGCACGATGGATTTTGCACAAAATATGTTGGTGATTATCCATACCAGTGAAGGAATAACTGGTTACGGAGAGTGTTCTGCATTTCCAATGATTGTTGGGGAAACACAGGCAACATGCTATGAAATGGGTAAAGCTTTTGCTTCAATTTTGAAATACAAAGACCCCTTAGCTATTGAAGCTCGAATGCAAGAGCTAGACAGTTTTACTGCCAGAAATTATACTGCAAAAAGTGCATTTGATATTGCCTTGCACGATATAGCTGCAAAAGCAGCAAACAAACCATTGTATGCTTATCTGGGGGGATCAGTCAAAAAAATTGTGAGCGACTTGACCATTGGTATAGACAGTCCAACAAATATGGCCGCTCAGGCCATTGAATTTGTGCAACAAAATGTGGCCACTATAAAAGTTAAATTAGGGAAAGACCCTGCAACAGATATTGAACGAATTAAAGCCATCCGAACTGCCATTGGCAATAAGACCAATATTAGAATTGATGCCAATCAAGGTTGGTCTTATGAAGATGCAATCATTGCATTAACTGAATTAGGAAAATATAATATTGAATTTTGTGAACAACCCATGCGCACTTACAATGATGAGTTACTTCCAAAGCTGTGCATCAAGTCTCCTATTCCATTAATGGCAGATGAATCCGTTTATACGCATCATGATGCAGAAAGAATTATTCGGAATAAAGCTTGCGCTTCAATCAATATTAAATTTGCTAAAAGTGGGGGAATTGCAGAAGCGATTAAAATAAATGAAGTAGCAGAAAAAAATAATACCCCTTGTATGATGGGAGGTATGTTAGAAAGCCGATTGGCCCTTACTGCTAAAGTACATTTTGCAATGGCCAACACAAATATTATTTACTATGACTTAGACACTTGTTTATTAGGACATAAAATAGATCCAGTTTTAGGTGGAGCCAAATACAGTGGTATGGAATTAATTGTTACTGATGAGCCTGGAATAGGAGCAAGTGTTGATCCATCCTTTTTACAAACCCTTGAAAGCACAACGATTTAAACAAAACGGCAACATTAGCTAGCCTATATTTGCAGCTCAAACAAAAATTATGGAAGCAAAAAAGTCGAGTGAAAGTTTTACCATCATGAACGAATTGGTATTACCCAACGACACCAATACATTTGGAAATTTAATGGGAGGGAGATTAATGTATTGGATGGATATTGCTGCAGGTATTGCTGCTGGCAAACATTCCAATACACCCAGCATGACTGCTTCTGTAGATAATTTAAGTTTTAAAAATCCCATCAAATTGGGCAATGTGGTACATATTGAAGCCAAAGTTTGTAGGGCATTTAATACATCAATGGAAATTCATATTAAGGTTTGGGGCGAAGATTTATTACACCAATATAGATATGAAAGTAATGAAGCATTTTTCACTTTTGTAGCACTTGATCCCAATGGCAAACCAAGAACAGTGCCAGCGCTAATTCCTGAAACGGAAGACGAAAAAAGATTATTTGATGGTGCTCTAAGAAGAAGGCAATTAAGACTTATTCTGGCCGGTAAAATGAAACCAGATGATGCCAACGAATTAAAAGCATTATTTTTTAAAGAATCTTAAATACTTACTTATCTAATTTACTCATTAAGTGGTGCTTGCCTTTGAGCATGAAGTTTTTGCTTTGCTCAATTGCTTCCATAACTTGGTCTAGTATCTGATCTACAGAATGGGTATAATCAATAATTAACGGTTCTTTAAATCGAACAGATAGAAGAGATCCTTTTTTCTTAAAGCTTAATCCCTTTTTGGTGAACGCTCTCCAAAATCCATTAATCACTACTGGAACTACAACTGGTTGATTATTTTTAATTATATGCGCTGTACCTCTTCTACCTGGCGCAAAGGGTTTGGTGGTGCCTTGAGGGAAAGTAATCACCCAGCTTTTATTAAGGGCTTGGTCTATTTTTTGTGTGTCAGACTCATCCCTATTTCTACTAATATCTTGGCCTTCTGCTCTCCAAGTTCTTTTTACAGTTAGTGCA
>JAGOGG010000225.1 GCA_017996795.1 Sediminibacterium sp.
ACTGTAGGATCTATTTCACAATAGTTTTTAATGTCTGGAACCGATTCGCCTCTTCCTGCCATACCTACGCCTGCTCCGTAAAAAAAGCGGACATCTTCTTTTAAGGAAGATCCATATCCCCCCGCTTCTTTGGTTTTACCATTTACCTGGTATTTGCCATTCAATCCTTGCATGCCCATTCCAAATCCATAAGCTGGTTGGCTCATGCCTCCCCAGTATTCTATATGGTAGCCTCTTGGAAAATCTAATTTTTTATTGTCTAACCACCATGGGGTATAAATATGCATACCCCCTACACCGTCTTCGTTGTAACGCTTTCTACCAAAGAGTTCTGGCAGTACGCCGCCCAAAGCCGCACCGGTAGAATCGTGTAAATATTTACCCACTACATTGCTGTCGTTGGCCAATCCGTTCGGATGTCTTTTAGACTTAGAGTTTAATAATAAACGTGCGGTTTCACAGGTACTCGCGGCTAAGATCACCACGCGACCATTTACTTGGTATTCTAAATTGTCTACTTTATTTACATAAGAAATACCCGTTGCCAAACCTTCTGAATTGGTAATGACTTCACGCGCCATCGCTTGTGTAATCACGTCTACATTACCTGTTTTTACTGCAGGCTTTACCAATACAGATCCAGATGAGAAGTCTCCGTAAACCTTACAACTTCTATTACACTGTGCACAGAAAAAACATGCACCGCGTTCTTCATTAATTTTCTTTGTTAAAATAGATAAGCGAGAAGGAATTACTGGAACTCCTACACCTGTTGCAGCCTTCTTAATCATCAGCTCGTGCAAACGGGGTTTGGGTGGAGGAAGAAAGATTCCGTCAGGATCATTTTCTAATCCTTCATTGCTTCCAAAAACGCCAATTAATTTATCTACTTTATCGTAGTAGGGTTTTACGTCTTCATAGCCAATTGGCCAATCTTCACCTAACCCATCAATGCTTTTTCTTTTAAAATCTTTTGGTCCAAAACGAAGGGATATTCGACCCCAGTGATTGGTACGTCCGCCCATCATACGAGCACGCCACCATTCAAATTTTTGGCTGCCAGGCGCTTGGGTATAAGGCTCCCCATCAATCTCCCATCCCCAATAACATCCATCAAAATCACCAAATGGGCGATACTTGGTGCTCGCTCCTCTTCGAGGTGACTCCCAAGGATTTTTTAATTGAGATGAATTCACGGCTGGATCATAATCTTCTCCTGCTTCTAATAAACAAACTTTTAAACCAGCTTTAGATAATGTGTATGCAGCCATACCACCACCAGCTCCTGAACCCACAATCACTACATCGTATTGCTTGGGTTGTTTTTTAATTTGAAAATCTCCCATATCGCTTTTTTAATCTTGGTCGTTAGAACTATGAATGTACCAATTTTAATGGTATTGATGATTAGTTTTTGATGAATGAGAACTGCTTATTTTACAAAATATTCATTAGGGAATGCACGCAATGTGGTCATGCGTATATCAGCAGGAATATCTTTGGCAATCACTTTATTGGTTTTAAAATCCACTGCTGTCCATATAGGATAATCATATGTTTTAGATACCGACTTCAAAGTTCCATTCACCCAATTATATAGGTTAAACACCCAATAATTATGGCCATTATAATTAGTACTTGAACAGCCTATGATTTCTGGAAGACCATCTCCATTGAGGTCATATTCTTTTTCAGATGAAAAATCAACAAAACTCAACACACGGTATTTGCTTTGTTGACTAATTAAGAACACTTTATAATTCAAGAGTGCTGCTGTTCCGTTCCCCCCAGTAAATATTCTACATTTTATATCAGGGATGCCATCTTTATTTAAATCAAAAATTTCTGCAGTAGGTATCAAATGCATAATCCAAAATGGAACCAATATCTTCTGTACAACTTTTGAATCCTTGTAAAATAAAATCACGGATTCTTCTGTACGTGCCACTTGTTCTATTATTTGAACCATATCGATGGCAAATCCTTTCTGCCCCTTTAGATTTATTTGAACAAATTTATTTTTTATGGTGCTGTCTTTAACCGTTTCAATTTTTACTTTACTCGTTACAACTGGCTTTGATTTGGTAAAAAGGGTCTGAGAAAAAAGGGTCGTTCCTATTAATAAAGAACAAATCAGAAAAAAAAGTGGACGCATATATTGGTTTGTTTCCTCAATTTAAAAAAAGCATTGGGTTCAACCCAAAAAAAATCTCCTCCAGAAAAATCTAGAGGAGAAATTTAGGGCAGGGATTAACTGCTATCGAATTAACTGCAACCCATACTGGTGCCACAGTTTAAACACTTATAACATGTACCACTTCTGATGGTTAAATGACCGCAAGTGCTACAAGCAGGTGCATCGCTTTGCATACTTTTAGCTGCAGCATTTACTGCATCCATTCCACTATTCCCTGCAGCGGCTGAAGTAGCTGCTGCACGCTGTAATTTAGGTGAAGCTGGGCCTTCGGCAGGAGTAGTATTGGCAGATGGTGCTGTTACTCTGATACTACTGAGTTCGGGCTTTCCCAAAAAAGTAGCATCTCCCTCCTCTTCTCCTGTATTGCCTACAGTAGGTCTGTCTAACACATGAACTAAATCGGTTCTATTTAAGTATTCATAACCCAATGCACGGAATACAAAGTCTACCAATGAAGTAGTGGTTTTGATATTTGGATGATCTACCATTCCTGCTGGTTCAAAACGAGTGAACACAAACTTATCTACAAACTCTTCTAATGGAACACCATACTGTAAACCAACAGAAATAGAAATAGCAAAACAGTTCATTAAGCTGCGTAAGGTAGAACCCTCTTTGGCCAAATCAATAAAGATTTCTCCCAATGTTCCATCATTGTATTCACCAGTTCTTAAGAATACTACTTGACCACCAATTTTTGCTTTTTGAGTAAAGCCTCTGCGCTTAGCAGGTAGTGATTTTCTTTCTACAATTCTAGATAGGGCACGCTTTAATTCAGTATCAGTGGAAGCAGCCATACGTTTGGTTACCTCTTCTAACAACTCATCTACAGTTAGTTTACCTAAGTCTACAATGGTTGACTCTTCAGTTAAAACTGCTTGTGTAGATGCCGCATCTTCAGTTTCTTCTTCGGTCTTCTTTTTCTTCTCGCTCTTATTGCTTAAAGGTTGACTTAATTTAGATCCATCACGGTATAAAGCATTTGCTTTAAGACCCAACTGCCAACTCATTAAATAACAATCCGCAATTTCTTCTACGGTTGCTTCATGAGGAAGGTTGATGGTTTTAGAAATAGCACCACTCAAGAATGGTTGACAAGCTGCCATCATGCGGATATGTCCGTATGCATGAATATATCTTTCTCCTTTTTTACCGCACTTATTGGCACAATCAAATACGGTTAAGTGTTCATCTTTCAAGAATGGAGCACCTTCGATGGTCATGGTA
>JAGOGG010000226.1 GCA_017996795.1 Sediminibacterium sp.
TCAAGACGCAATATTTGATGCAGAAATAAATATTAATGCTGCTGAAATTGCTCCGATGATTACCTATGGTACCAATCCAGGATTGGGTATGGCCATTGATGGAAATATTCCATTGACCGAATCAATCACTAATGAAGGCGAAAAGAAAAATTTAGCTCAAGCATTAACCTATATGGGATTAAATAGTGGAGCGGCCTTATTAGGAATGCCTGTTCAACATGTTTTTATTGGAAGTTGTACCAATTCTAGAATTGAAGATCTAAGATTGGTAGCTGAATTAGTAAAAGGTAGAAAGAAACACGAGTCAGTAAAAGTAATGATCGTGCCAGGCTCTCAACAAGTAGCTAAACAAGTACATGCAGAAGGATTAGATCGAATTTTTTCTGAAGCGGGTTTTCAAATACGGCAAGCAGGTTGTAGTGCTTGTTTGGGAATGAACGAAGACAAAATTCCAGCCGGCGAATATTGTATTAGTACCAGTAATAGAAATTTTGAAGGCAGGCAAGGTGCAGGCGCAAGAACATTATTGGCGAGTCCATTAACAGCTGCAGCTGCTGCTATTACTGGTGTAGTAACTGATGTAAGGAATTTAATTAATCATAATTAGTAGTTAATATAGTATGCAAGCTTTACAGCAAATAAAAAGTTCATTTGTTCCACTACCCATTGAAAATGTAGACACGGACCAGATTATTCCTGCTCGATTTTTAAAAGCGACTACCAGGGACGGATTTGGTAAAAATCTATTTAGAGATTGGCGATATGAGCAAGACGATGAAACAAAACACAAACCTGATTTTGTATTGAATCAACCCGTTTTTTCTGGCGATATTTTGGTGGCAGGAAAAAACTTTGGTTGTGGTTCTTCAAGAGAACATGCTGCATGGGCATTGCTTGATTATGGTTTTAAAGCAGTGGTCTCTAGTTTTTTTGCGGATATCTTTAAAAACAATGCATTAAATAATGGTGTATTGCCAGTGATTGTATCGGATGATTTTTTAGCGCAAATTTTTGCACTAAGTGCCACAAACACCCTTACTATTGATGTGGCAGCACAAACCATCACGATTGACGCAACGGGTGCACAAGCTTCTTTTGAATTAAATCCTTACAAAAAAACCTGCTTATTAAATGGATACGATGATATTGATTTTTTAATTAGTCAAAAACAATCCATTGAGAAATTTGAACTAGAAAAAGTGTAATATGGAAAAGAAAATAGCAGTCATTAATGGAGATGGAATTGGCCCTGAAGTAACCGCACAATCAATAAAAGTACTCAATGCCATTGCTGAAGAGTTTGGTCACCAGTTTACTTATACGCATGGGTTAATGGGGGCTGTTTCCATTGATGCTACTGGGTCTGCATTACCTGAGGAGACCTTGGCAATTTGTAAGGAAAGTGATGCCATATTATTTGGTGCCATTGGTCATCCTAAATTTGATAATGATCCCTCGGCTAAAGTGAGACCAGAACAGGGTTTATTGCAATTACGCAAGGAGTTGGGACTATTTGCAAATATTCGTCCAATCAATACTTATCGCTCTTTGCATCATTTGTCTCCTTTAAAAAGCAAACAATTAGAAGGCGTTGATTTTATTATTTTCAGAGAATTAACAGGCGGTATTTATTTTGGTAAACGTACACTTACTGAAGATAAAACCTATGCTACTGATGAATGTGCTTACCATGAATTAGAAATTGTTCGGGTTTCTAAAATGGCTTTTCAATATGCACAAAAAAGAAGAAAAAAATTAACACTGATTGATAAAGCCAACGTGTTGGAAACATCTAGGCTTTGGCGCAGAATAGTGCAAGCAATGGCCATGCAATTTCCGGAAGTGGCTGTAGATTATATGTTTGTTGACAATGCTGCTATGCAGATCATTGTAAATCCTGCACAATTTGATGTGGTATTAACCGAGAATATGTTTGGAGACATTATTAGTGATGAAGCAAGTGTATTAAGCGGTTCTTTAGGCTTATTACCCTCTGCATCTGTTGGTAAAACAGTAGCTATGTTTGAGCCCATTCATGGATCTTATCCGCAAGCAGCCGGAAAAGATATTGCTAATCCTTTAGGATCTGTTTTGTCTACTGCAATGATGCTAGACCATTTTGGATTAATAGCAGAAGCGAACGCAGTTAGAGAAGCAGTGAACTGGACACTCACACATGCATTCGTAACAAAAGATATTGACCCAATTAATAATTATGGTACAGAAGCTGTTGGTGATCTATTAGCCGATTATATTAGAAAGAAGCACGAAACTAATCAAGGCACCAATGCCTCTTTGAATGCTTCTACTATCATCTAGTCAAAAATTTTTTAAAAAGTTCTTTGTTTTTATTCTTGCATACGCTTACCTTCGAAAGAATTACATCAGCTCCATGCAGAATAAAGGAAATACAATAGTAATAAAAACAAATACAGTCATTAACATGATTGCTATTGTCATTATTATTATTACCGCTCTGCAAGGAGGTGGACTTAACTAAGTATTGAATCACTTAATATAAAGCCTCGCCTCATCAGCGGGGCTTTTTTGTTTAAATCTATTAAAATGAATTATTATCAGCCCACTACCATTATTTATCATAATGGTGAATTTGTAAAAGCTCAAGATGCTAAAATGGATTTATATAGCCAATCACTCCATTATGGCTATTCTGTTTTTGAAGGAATTCGATCTTATAAAACGACCAATGGGTCTACTGCCATTTTTAAAGCAGTTGAACATTTTGAGCGTTTGAAAATTTCTGCTGAGTCCATCAATCTTCCTTATTCTTTTAATACACAAGAATTAATTGATGCTACATACGAAGTACTCAAACAAAATAATTTAGGCGATGCTTATATACGACCAGTCGTATATGCTCCAGCGAATATGAGTTTTGCTCGCAATACTGAATCTTATGTTTTTATTGAAGCATGGGAAATGGCGCCTTTTTTAGGCGATCAATTATTACGCATCATGACTTCTTCTTTTCAAAGACCGAATCCCAAAGCATTTAAAATTCATGCTAAAGCAGCAGGGCACTATGTGAACTCTATATTAGCCAGTCAGGAAGCTAAAGACAAAGGATTTGATGAAGCTTTTTTATTGGATATGAACGACCATGCAGCAGAAGGACCTGGGGCCAATGTATTTTTTGAAAAAGGGGGTGTATTGCATACGCCTCAAGCCGGTCATATTTTAGCGGGAATCACTAGGGCTACCGTTTTAGAACTTTGTGCGCAATTGAATATTGAAGTAAAAGAAGGGGTGTTTTCAATTAATGATATTAAACAGGCTGATGCTGCTTTTTTCTGTGGTACAGCTGCTGAAGTAATTGGTTGGCAGTCTTTGGATGAATATGTATTCCCTAAAGCATGGAATGAAACCAATAGTTATAAAGTACAGCAAGCCTATAAACAG
>JAGOGG010000045.1 GCA_017996795.1 Sediminibacterium sp.
TGTCTGGATTGGTAATTTTTGACTCAATGTCTTGGAAGGATAGAAGTTCGGCACTAACCAGCTTACCCAATTTTTCTGCGAATTGTGCTTGTCTTTTAGGAAAGATGCCAATAAAAGTGATCCCTAAAAATTTTACTGGCTTTTTAGGATGAAACAGCATTTTGATGGCTATCCAATTGGTAAACCAACCAATAAAAGCGGAAATGATAGGGATTAGATATAAAAGCTTCATGTATTTAAGTTAAAAAACCTATAAAACATACGCTTTATAGGTTTTGAGTGGGAGAACGAGGGGTCTCGAACCCCCGGCCTTCAGTGCCACAAACTGACGCTCTAACCAACTGAGCTACGCCCTCCGTTTTTGTGGATGGCAAAAGTAGTAAATATTTTTTAAAAAAACTTCATCCAAACCTTTGTTAATTGGTTTTATAGATGTGATTCAAAACTATTTTTAGATTATTTTTGAAAAGATCATGCAAAAATTCAAGCAATTTATGAAGAGTAGAAAAGGATTAGTGCTAACGGCCTTGGTATTATTTGGTTCATTATTTATTGCATTTCGCAGTATCAATGGGGCAGATTCTAATGAAAAAATAGCCCAACAACAAAAACTATTGAATACAGTGGGGGCATTACTAGAGCAGCAACATTACAGCCCCCAAAAAATCAATGATGATTTTTCAAAGAAAATTTTTAAAGCATATTTGAATCAGCTTGATGGCGATAAAAGTATTTTCACTTCTGCTGATGTAAATGGGGTGAAAAAATTTGAAACCACCATTGACGATGAAATTCATGGTGCAACTATTCAATTTCAACCTGCAGTAAGTACCATTTACGAGAAGAGAGTAACTGAGACCATGCTTTTTTATAAGGATATTTTATCTAAGCCTTTTGATTACAGTATTAATGAGACTGTTCAATTAGATGGCGACCAATTAGGATATACCAACACCGAGGCGGAAAGAAAAGATCGTTGGAGAAAAAAGCTAAAATATTATTCTTTAGAGCGGTTTATAGATTTACAAGAAGAGAGAGAAAAAAATAAAGGGAAAGATAGTTTCAAAGTTTTACCAGATGATAGTTTAGAATTGGCTGCAAGAACCAGCGTGTTAAAAATGATGGATAGAACGTTTAATCGTATTAAAACCACTTTTACCGAAGAACAGCGATTTAACTCTTTTATCAATGTGATTACGAACACAATGGATCCGCATACCGATTATTATCCACCCATAGAAAAAAGAGCATTTGATGAAAGAATGAGTAATCAGTTTTACGGTATTGGTGCGCAACTTCAACAGGATGATAATGGAATTAAAATTGCAAGTGTTGTCACAGGTGGACCAGCCTGGAAATCGGGTGCAATTGTAGCTGGAGATGTAATTATAAAAGTTGCACAAGGGGCTAATGAGCCAGTGGATGTGAGTGGATATGGCACTGAAGACGCTGTTAAATTAATCAGAGGAGATAAGGGTACAGAGGTAAGAATTACTTTTAAAAAACAAGATGGAACCACTAAAACAGTTTCATTATTAAGAGAAAAAATTGAGCAGGATGAAGGATTGGCAAGAAGTGCAGTCATTATGAAAGGGAAAGATAAAATAGGATATATAGCCCTGCCTGATTTCTATGCCAATTTTGAAGACAAAAATGGATTTAAATGTTCAGAAGATGTTGCTACTGAAGTAAAGAAACTTAAAGCTGAAAATGTAAAAGGCATTGTTATTGATTTGAGAAATAATGGAGGGGGCTCTTTACTTGAAGTAGTAAAAATGGTGGGATTATTTATTAAAACTGGGCCAGTTGTTCAGGTGAAAGAAAGGGATGGAAGAGTTGACCAACAAACATGGAGAGACAATGATGAGTCTGTTTTATATGATGGCCCTTTAACAGTCATGGTGAATGAGCTGAGTGCTTCTGCAAGTGAAATATTTGCAGCTGCTATACAAGATTATAAAAGAGGGATTGTAATTGGAAGCAGTTCCACATATGGTAAAGGAACCGTTCAAAGGCCCATTCCTTTTGGGAGACCAATTGATTTTTACAGCAGTAGAACTGAATTTGGAGCAGTTAGTTTAACCTTTCAGAAATTTTATAGAGTAAATGGAGGAAGTACCCAATTAAAAGGAGTTGTTCCAGACATTATCATGCCAGACTCTTACGAGTTTTTAAAAATAAGGGAAAAGGATAATCCCAACTCTTTACCTTGGGATGCTATTCCTCAAACGGCTTACCAACCTTGGCAGGGTATCCCTACCAACAATTTGACTGAAATAATCAAGAAAGAACAAACTAGAATTTCTTCTGATGCCAATTTATTATTACTTCAAGACAACTTGAAATGGTTGTCTAAGAATAATGATAATCCCATCAACTTAAAGATTGATCAGTTTAAACAAATGCAAAAACAAATCACCAACACGGTCAATCAAAATAATACTTTGTTGAAACTCAAAACTGAATTGAGTGTTCAAACGCTTGAGGCAGATAAGGATAAATTTTTCAATAACCCTGATAAAAATAAAGGGATCAGATATCAGGAATGGTTAAAGTTATTGAAGCAAGACTTGCAAATTGACGCAAGTACAACCATCATTCAAGAGTTGGCAATGCAGCAGTATAATACTGCAAAAAATTAAAACTGCTTTTTTATATTGAACGATCACCAGCGCATTATGGAAAAGAAGTTAGAAAAAAAATGGTATGCGGTATATACCAAGCCAAGATGGGAGAAAAAGATAGATTCAGTTCTTGTTAGAAAAGGAATTGAAAGTTGGTGTCCGCTTCAAAAGGTAGAAAGACAGTGGACAGATCGAAAAAAAATAATTGAAGAGCCGCTCTTTAAATCTTATGTATTCGTTCATATAGATGAAACGGAACGATCTAAGGTTTTAATGACTGATGGAGCATTAAACTTCGTGTATTATTTGGGCAAACCTGCTGTTATTAAAGAAGATGAAATCAACAATATAAAAGCTTATTTATCCGAGAAAGATGCAAGAATTACCATTATTTCTGATCAAGGCTTTACAAGCGGAGACCTTATCAAAGTGAATTATGGTGTATTTATGGATAAAGAAGGAACGGTGATTAGAGGGGGAAAGAAAAAAGTATATGTAGAATTACAAAGCCTCGGACAAGTAATGATTGTGGAGTTTCCTGCCGTTTTCCTGACCCCTAAATAGTCCATTCAATCAATTGATTGGCCCATTCGGCCCTATAAGGGGTACTTATTCTAATGTAATTATCCGTGTATCCCTCCATCATGCCCTCCTTATTGTAGGCTTCAAATAGAACAGGTCTTTTTGTGCCACTATGTTGTTGCGAAAAAAACTGCTGCTTCATATAAGAAAGATTTCGCAATGTTTTGTTGCGCTCATTTCGAATATGGATGGGTATTACAGGTTTGATTTCCAAAGCCTTAGTATGGTCTCTTTCAGAATAAGTAAATACATGTAAATAAGAAACATCCAATGAGTGGATAAAGTCAAATGTATCTTTAAAATCTTCTTCTGTTTCACCAGGAAAACCTACAATTACGTCAACACCAATTGAAGCGTGGGGCATTAATTCTTTAATCAAAGCAACGCGTTCTGCATACAATTCTCTTTTGTATCTTCTACGCATCAGCCCCAAAATTTTATTTGATCCGCTTTGCAGAGGAATATGAAAATGAGGCATAAATTGATCGCTATTTGAAACCCATCCAATCAACTCATTGGTAATTAAGTTGGGCTCTATAGAAGAGATACGGTATCGATTGATTCCGTCAACAGCATCTAGTGCTTTTACTAAATCTAAAAAACTTTCCTCATGCAGTTTGTCGCCTTGTGCTCCTTTGCCAAAATCTCCCAAATTAACACCTGTTAAAACAATTTCTTTAACACCTTCTAATGCTAAATGATTGGCATTGGCTACTACATTGCTAATGGTATCGCTTCTGCTTTTACCACGTGCCATTGGTATAGTGCAAAAGGAGCAATTGTAATCGCATCCATCCTGAACTTTTAAAAAAGTTCTGGTTCGGTCGTGTTGTGAAAAAGAAGCATTAAACCCTGTTACATCTGCAATATCACAACTACATATCTTAGCCGGGTCATTTGATTTAGTAAGATTTTTAATGTGTTCAGTAATATTGAATTTTTCTGCTGCCCCCAATACTAGGTCTACCCCAGGAATGGAAGCAATTTCAGCAGGCTTTAATTGTGCATAACAACCCGTAATTACTACAAAACTATTAGGAGTTTTTCTTTGAATTCTTCTAACCAATTGTCGGCACTCTTTATCTGCATTGTCTGTTACAGAGCATGTGTTAATAACATACACATCCGCGGTATCTGTAAAATCCCTTTTTTCAAATCCTTCTTTTTCCATTATTCTTGAAAGGGTGGAAGTCTCTGAAAAGTTTAATTTACAGCCAAGTGTATGAAATGCTACTGTTTGTTTCTGACTCATTCAAATGCAAAGTTAATACAGTTGCCCCAAAAATCATTCATTGAAGCATTGATTGGCTGGTAATAAGTTTAATATGGGGTGTTTCGCAGCTGTAAAAACTTTCTTAAATCTGCTGAAACAGCCCTTTGTATTTCAAATTTCACCTATAATCAACTATGTTTGTCCCTCTTTAAAAACCAAAACAAATATGCAGTTTAATAAGATCAATAACATAACCGGCTGGTTGGTTTTCATTATTGCCAGTGCAGTGTATACCCTTACTGCCGAAGCTGGAGGAAGTTTGTGGGATTGTGGTGAGTTTGTAAGTAGTTGTTTTAAATTACAAATACCCCATCCGCCAGGAGCGCCTTTGTTTGTTATTTTAGGTAGAATTTTTATTATTCTATTTGGAGATGATCCAATGAGTGCTGCAAAAGCAGTGAATATGATGAGTGCTATTGCAAGTGCTTTTACTATATTATTTTTATTCTGGACGATTACGCATTTTGCACGCAGAATCATCAATATCAAAACATCTGATACTCCCAACAGTTATCAAATCTGGAGTATTATGGGAGCTGGTGTTGTTGGCGCATTGGCATATACATTTAGTGATTCATTTTGGTATAGTGCTGTTGAGGGTGAAGTATATGCATTGTCTTCTTTTTTTACTGCGATTGTTTTTTGGGCTATTCTTAAATGGGAAAACCAAGCGGATGAACCAGGTGCAGACCGTTGGATTGTATTTATCTTTTTCATGATGGGATTATCAATTGGGGTTCACTTATTAAACCTTTTGACTATTCCAGCGATTGTAATGGTTTATTATTTTAGAAAGAGAGAAAGCTTCAATTATGCATTGATTCGTTCTTGGTTTATTAAAATAGTATCAATAGGTGGCGGCTTGGCATTTATAGCAGCCTTAGTTAGTGCTGCAGCAGAAGCAACCGATAATGTTTCTATGGATGGAACTATTGGTGGATTAATGATTTTAGCCACTATAGTAGGGGTAGGTCTTTTATTTGTTATAGAAAAATGGAAGCCAGAACAAAAAGCGTATTATGGTGGTATTTATATATTCTTTGTAATTGGATGTATAATTACTGGGGCTGTTCAAGTAGGCGTGATTCAGTATTCAATAAAATTAGCTGGCTCTTTTGATCGATGGATGGTCAACGGAGCTGGAATGCCTTTCTTTAGTGGGTTCACTATATTCTTTGTATTGGTTGCAGCATTATTATGGTATGGTTTAAAATTAGCTTCCAAGAAAGCATGGCCTTATTTAACTTTGACTATTTGGTGTGTTAGCTTCATGTTTATAGGTTATAGTACTTATTTAACGACCATGATTAGAAGCAGTGCTAATCCATCTGTGGATATGTACAATGTAGATAATCCAATGAGTTTGGTTGGGTATCTAGGTCGTGAACAATATGGAGATTTTCCTTTGTTGTATGGTCAAAAATTTACCGCACAACCTGTTGATCTAAAAAATACAGGGATGCGTTACCAGAAAGCAAGAGATAAATACATTGAAGTAGGTCAGGATAAGAAATACGTGTACAATCCCGAAGATAAAATGTTGTTCCCAAGAGTTTGGGATGCAAGTGATGATCAATACCATGCTTATTACTATTCAGCATTTTTGAATATTCCAAAATTGAAAGATGGTACTTACGAACGTGCGCCCAACCAAGTAGACAACGTTAAATTTTTTGTAGGTTATCAGATTTATTGGATGTATTTCCGCTACTTTATGTGGAATTTTTCTGGTAAGCAAAACGATATCCAAGGCGTTTACACTGGCAATGTGAGAGATGGTAACTGGATCACAGGTATTCCATTGGTTGACAATTTAATTTACGGAGACCAATCACAATTGCCTGATTCTCTAAAAAATAACAAAGCCAATAACAAGTTATTTGCATTGCCGTTTATCTTGGGTATTTTAGGTTTTGTATACCATCGTAAAAAAAGAGGGGATGATGCTTTCACCAATTTATTAATGTTCTTCTTTACTGGTTTTGCGATTGTTCTATATCTAAACCAAGCAGGAAACCAACCTCGTGAACGTGACTATGCTTATGTGGGAAGTTTCTATGCATTTGCGGTTTGGATTGGATTGGGTGTTATGGCAGTCATCTCATTTTTAGAGAAGAAGATAAAACCAGCCGTTGCAGCTACTTTGGCAACGATTGTTTGTTTGCTGGCGGTGCCAGGATTAATGGCGCAGCAAGAATGGGACGACCATGACAGAAGCAAGAAGGTGCTTGCACGTGATTTAGCCCGCGATTATTTAGAAAGTTGTGCTCCCAACGCCATCTTATTCACTTTTGGAGATAATGATACTTATCCATTATGGTATGCACAAGAAGTAGAAGGAATTCGACCAGATATCAGAGTAATCAATTATAGTTTATTAGGGATTGATTGGTACATTAATGAAATGCGGTATAAAGTAAATGAGAGTGCACCAATTGACGTAATCTGGTCTGCAGAACAAATTGAAGGTGGGAAAAGAGATTATGCTTTGTATCGTCCAAAACCAAATATTCCAGAAGATCGCTACTATGATTTGTTCGACTTAATGAAGAATTACGTTGGCAGCGATGATCCAATTAATATGGAAGACAGGGGTAATGGCGAAGCATTAAGTACTTTCCCGGTTAGAAAATTCTCTGTTCCAGTAGATAGAGCACAGGTATTAGCGAATAAAACAGTAAATGCTAACGACAGTGTTGTTGCAGAACTTCGCTTTGAATTACCAAAGAGTTCAATGATGAAAAACGATATGGCTGTTTTAAATATCATTGCTGCTAATAAGTGGAATCGTCCTATTTACTTTACGAACCCTCAAGTAGACTTAGGCTTTGATGAATTCCTAAGAAGAGACGGGCTTAGCCATCGACTAGTACCTGTTCAAAATTCTAAAGTAAACACCGACTGGATGATGAGTAAGGCCATGAATGTGTTTGCCGCAGGAAATGCCAACGTAAAAGGGGTATATTTTGATGAAGAAAATAGAAGACATTTAAATAGCATTAGAACTGCTTATACAGAGCTGGCCATTGATTTGGCTGCAAAGGGCAGAAAAGAAGATGCAAGAAAAGTTTTGCAAAAAGTAGATAAGCTAATGGATGAAGAAAATTTCCCTTACGGAATGGTAAGCAGAGGGAATATGCACAATAGAAATACTTTGATGTTCTTAGAAGCTTGTTACATGGCTGAAGATAAGGGCTTGATAGAAAAAGTGGCTGCTTCAGTAGGTAAAGACCTTCAGCAACAAATCAAATATTATAATTCGCTTACAGGTAAAAAAGCCGAATTAATGGAAGATGAAAAAAGAATTGCTGAAGGATATATGGAAGGAATGGAAAGAATGAAGTCTGTGTATAATCCAGCCATTCAAATACCTGGTAAATTAATGGCCCCAAGAGACAGCAATAAATAGTTTTAAATAATGTAAATTCAATCGTCCCGAGTTTTCGGGGCGATTTTTTTTTGAACTTAATCCACTTATTACTGTTAATATAATGTATGATTGGCTATCAATTTTATTCCTATAATCCTGAACAGAATGGCAAAACTAAATTTGAACAGTTGCTTGATATTTTTATGCAATTGCTAACCTACACAAGCGGCGATGCGGCTGAATCCTTAAGTTGGATGAATGAATTAGACAAGCAATACCATTTTACCGATAAAGACTATGGAATGGGCGACTTTATTGAAGACCTCAAACAAAATGGCTATTTGAAGGAAGACCCTGCTAATGGAGATTTTAGTATTACTGGTAAGTCTGAACAAACGATACGGAAAAAGAGCTTGGAAGAGATTTTTGGGAAACTCAAAAAAGCGGGTAAGGGTAGTCATCAAACATTTAAACCAGGTCAGGGCGATGAAGTCAATTCTGATACAAGACCATTCCAGTTTGGTGATATGTTAGAGCAGATTGATTTTACAGAGAGTATTAGAAATGCACAAATTAATAGGGGGGTAGAAGCTTTCTCCATGCATGAAGATGATTTGCAAATTCGAGAAGCCGATTTTAAAACACAAACTTCAACTGTTTTAATGATTGATATCTCCCATTCCATGATTTTATATGGGGAAGATCGAATTACTCCGGCTAAGAAAGTGGCCATGGCATTGTGTGAATTAATTACTACTAAATATCCAAAAGACACCATCGATATTGTGGTTTTCGGGAACGATGCTTGGAGTATTGAAATGAAAGACCTGACCTATTTAAAAGTAGGACCCTATCATACCAATACTGTTGCTGGATTGGAATTGGCAATGGATTTACTTAGAAGAAGAAAGAATCCAAATAAGCAAATTTTCATGATAACCGATGGTAAGCCAACCTGCTTGAAAATAGGCAAACAATATTATAAAAACAGTTTTGGGTTAGACCGAAAAGTAGTGAATCGTTGTATTAATTTGGCAGCACAGTGTAAAAAATTAAAGATACCCATCACCACATTTATGATTGCTTCAGATCCTTATTTGCAGCAGTTTGTACAAGAATTTACCGAAATGAATAATGGCAAAGCTTACTATGCTTCCTTAGATAAATTAGGTGCATTTATATTCAAAGATTTTGAAAGCGGAAAAAGAAAAACAGTTTATTAAAATGAAGAAAGCAAAGACAGCTCAATACGATTCTATTTATAATTTAGGGCAACTGAAAGCTAGTGGGTATCAATCCAAATCAGTAAAAGAAGAAGTTAGAAATAATCTCATTAGAACCATACAGGAAAAAGAAAATCCATTTGTAGGAATTATGGGATATGAAGACACGGTTATACCAGATACGGAAAGGGCTTTATTGAGTCAACATAATATTTTGTTTTTAGGGTTAAGAGGACAAGCCAAAACGAGGATGGCGAGACAAATGATTGATTTGTTGGATGAGTATATTCCAATCATTGCAGGTTCTGAAGTAAATGATGATCCTTTTAAACCGTTGAGTAGGTATGCCCATGACTTGATTGCTGAAAAAGGAGATGATACGCCCATTGAATGGGTGCACAGAACTGCCCGTTATGGTGAGAAGTTGGCTACTCCAGATGTAAGTGTGGCTGATTTAATTGGAGACATTGATCCCATTAAAGCAGCAAATTTAAAGTTGAGTTTCTCTGATGAAAAAGTAATTCATTATGGAATCATCCCAAGAAGCAATCGAGGCATTTTTGTGATTAACGAATTGCCCGATTTACAAGCTAGAATTCAAGTAGCATTATTCAATATTTTACAAGAAGGAGATATCCAAATCAGGGGTTTCAAATTAAGAATGCCCTTAGATATATTATTTGTTTTTACCGCAAACCCAGAAGACTATACCAACCGAGGAAGCATTGTTACGCCACTGAAGGACCGAATTGAAAGCCAAATACTTACACACTATCCAAAAAATATTGAAACATCATTGGCTATAACAGAACAGGAAGCCAATATTTTGCCTGCACAAAAAGAGAGGGTCAATATTAGTGATTTAGTTAAACGCATCATTGAACAAGTTGCATTTGAAGCTAGATCCAATGAATATGTAGATAGAAAGAGTGGGGTAAGCGCAAGGCTTACCATTGCTGCATTAGAGAATGCAGTGAGTAGCGCTGAAAGACGTGCAATCATTCACAATGAAAAGTCAACTCAAGTTTGGATCAGTGATTTAACAGGTATCATTCCTGCCATTACAGGAAAAATTGAATTGGTATACGAAGGAGAGCAAGAAGGTCCATACCAAGTTGCAGTGAATTTAATAGATAAGTCGGTTCGGAATCTGTTTGTTCAATATTTTCCTAATCCAGAGCAAGCTAAAAAAAGAAGAAATACTGGAAAGAAATCTACCGAAGAGACCGCAACAAATGAGAGTCCATATAAAACCATTACACGTTGGTTTGATGGGGGCAACCATATTGAGTTGCTTTTAGACATGAAAGATGTAGAAAAAATTGAAACACTTTATCAAATAGATGGACTTTATGCATTGGTAAAAAAATACTACCCCCATGCCAATACAGATGAAAATGCATTATTGATGGAGTTTG
Organism: Sediminibacterium sp.; assembly: GCA_017996795.1. Classification (GTDB taxonomy): domain Bacteria; phylum Bacteroidota; class Bacteroidia; order Chitinophagales; family Chitinophagaceae; genus Sediminibacterium. The sequence continues at coordinate 10,491 of JAGOGG010000045.1, forward strand.
TATTACATGGGTTGGCGGCTTATTCTTTGATTAGCAAGAAATCAGTTTATGGAAAACTAAGCTTCAACGATTTAATGGGAAGCATGATGAATTTTGACAATTTTGGAACCGAAGATGAGGAGGAAGACGTCTAAATCAATTCTTTTAATTTTTCAACAACCGCATCAATTTCGCTTTTCGTATTCTGTTTGCTAAAACTAAAACGAACAGTTACTTGATTGGGGTTATTGTTAATGGCTCTAATTACATGAGAACCTTGATCGGCGCCACTGGTGCACGCGCTACCACCGCTTGCACAAATATTATTGATGTCTAAATTGAACAAAATCATTTCGCTTTTTTCTGTTTTAGGAAAACTAACACTTAAAACAGCATACAAAGATTTTCCTTTGGGGTCACCATTAAAACTAATCCCTTGAATGTTTTTTTGAAGTTGATCCATCATATACAGCTTCAACTCTGTAATATAGCTGCTATCATTTTCATAGTTCGTGGTTGCTAATTCAAGGGCTTTAGCAAAACCTACAATGCCATATAAATTTTCAGTACCAGCACGCATATTTCTTTCTTGGCTACCACCATGCACGAATGGTTTAATCTTTACATTCTCATTGATATACAACATGCCAACCCCTTTAGGGCCGTGGAATTTATGTCCTGCTCCAGTAATAAAATGAACGGGTGTATTTCTTAAATTGAAAGGGAAATGCCCCACTGTTTGAACGGTATCAGAATGGAAAATGGCATTATGTTTTTTACAAAGTTCACCCACTGCATGAATATCCAACATATTTCCTATCTCATTATTGGCGTGCATTAGTGTAACCAAACATTTTTCTTCACTTTCAGCAAGCAATGCTTCTAAATCTGTGAGGTCAATATGTCCATTGGGTAGAAGCTTTACAAAACTTAAAGCAGCTTCTCCGGTTTGGTATAAGTGTTCAATCGTATGACTGGTTGCATGGTGTTCAATAGGGGAACTGATAATATGTTTACATCCAAGGTCTCGCACTGATGCAGTGATGGCCATATTGCTGCTTTCTGTTCCGCCACTGGTAAAGAAAATTTCAGCAGGATGTGCATTCAATATTTTCGCTACTGTTTTTCTGGAGTTTTCAATGGCCATTCTAGATTCTCTGCCATAAGAATAAATAGAAGAAGGATTACCAAAATGCTTGGTTAAATAAGGCATCATGGCTTCCAATACTGCAGGGTCTAAAGAAGTAGTTGCTGCATTGTCTAAGTAGATTCTTTCCATAAAAACGGTTAATCAATTTTTAATTTAATCCAGCTGCTTCTTTAATATCATCCATCAATCTTTTTGCAATATTTGATGCAACTGTTTCACTATTACTTTCAGCATAAATTCGAATAATTGGTTCTGTATTGCTGCTTCTTAAATGAACCCAATCGTTGTCAAACTCAATTTTTAATCCATCCTCTGTATTGATTGGGTTCTTTTTATATTTCTTCTTTATTTGTTCAAATATACTTGCTAAGTTAACCCCCGGGGTAAGCTCAATCTTATTCTTACTCATAAAATAGTCTGGGTAAGTATTTCTGAGTTGTTTGATGGATTTTTTCTCTTTTGCTAAATGGGTTAAAAATAATGCTATCCCTATTAAAGCGTCTCTTCCATAATGTAAATCTGGTACTATAATCCCTCCATTTCCTTCACCGCCAATTACTGCATTAACTTCTTTCATTTTAGTAACTACATTTACTTCGCCAACCGCACTTGAAGAATACATACCGCCGTGTTTGATAGTGATATCTTTTAAGGCGCGCGTACTACTCATATTGCTTACTGTATTGCCTTTTCGGTGCTGCAAAATATAGTCTGCAACAGCAACTAAAGTGTATTCTTCTCCAAACAAACTGCCATCTTCACATACAAAGCAAAGACGATCTACATCTGGGTCAACAGCAATACCCATGCTTGCTTTTTGTTTATTTACTTCGTTGCATAAATCTCTTAAATGTTCAGGAAGTGGCTCAGGGTTATGAGCAAACTGACCATTCACTTCGCTATTTA